>JBPCVD010000449.1:0-8233 GCA_051010815.1 Rubripirellula sp. | reverse complement strand
GTTCTACGCCGATCCAGAGATTCATGCAGAGTCGCTGTATCACTTGAGCAAGCTTTGGAGCGAGGTCAAGAAACCGGACCGCGCCGCATCCGCGCGAAACTTGCTCGACCAACGATATGGCGGAAGTGTGTGGGCCAAGATGCAGTGATTGGCTTCCTTGTGATGGTGGATTTCAAAAACCGGGATGAACCGAAAGATGGCCGGTGAGAGAAGTGAAGTCGTGCCGCCACAACACGCTAATCCGTTCGCGGCACCACTTGCCTCGGAAACTGTTATGGAATCGACGACGGATGTCGTCGGAGTTTCTCGTTGGCGTCTCGCGGTGACCGGCAGTTTGTGGGCCATGTTTCTAGCGTTTCCGGTGGCGGCCTTCATCGCGTTGGTCTTTCGATTTCCGATTCCGTTCGTCGGTTATAGGTCGGGAGTCGACGCCGTCGTTCCAGCACTCTTCGCCACACTCTTCTATGGGCTCGTGTTTGGTGGATTGGTTTGGTTGGGACTGTTTGGCGCGGTGGCTGGACTGTTTGTGCCGAGCAAGCTTCTGGTCGAGCGACGCCTGGCTCTTTGGGTTGCAAGGATATGGGCCCTCGGCGTGGCGATTTTAAATCTGTCCCTGCTCTCCGTGCTGGACATGATCATCGGACCCTTCTAAGGCTTGTTGGCGTTTCTGATTCCTCGTCTCCTCTTTCCCCTGCGACGACATGCACTGTTTTCGACCGCTTTGTTTTGTTTTGTGTTTTGCGTTAATGGCTTCGGCGGGCGGAGGAAGCGAATCGGTTGCGTCGAATTCGAATGTTGTCCTGTTTCTGATTGACGATCTCGGTTGGAGTGATTTGGGATGTTACGGAAGCGAGTACTATCGAACACCCAATATCGATTCTCTTGCCGAAGAAGGTGTGCGATTTACCGACGGCTATGCTGCCTGCAACGTGTGTTCGCCGACTCGGGCCGCGATCATGAGTGGGAAGTATCCTGCCCGATTATTGCTGACGCAGTGGCTTCCTTCGGGACGGTGGGATGCCAAAAAAAATCGGATGCAGGAAGGGCGGTACTTGTCGAATTTGCCGCTCGAAGAAGTCACGGTGGCAGAGTCGCTTCGCGAAGCAGGTTATCGGACCGCCTTCATGGGAAAGTGGCACCTCGGAACCGAGACCTACTACTATCCCGAGCATCAAGGATTTGACGTCAATGTTGGCGGACGGGATTATGGCGCGCCCGGCAGTTACTTCTATCCCTTTGAAGGCCGTTGGACGATTCCGACTACTGGAAAAGTTTTACAAAAGACGTCACCGGTCGACGGTAAACGCGGCGATTATCTCGTCGATCGTTTAGCGGAGGAGGCGGGAAAGTTCATTCGTGCGAACGCGGAGGACCCGTTTCTACTGGTGCTTTCGCACTACGCCGTTCATGCGCCTCTGCAAGGAAAACAGGACAAGGTGTCACACTACGAACAGACGCCCAAAGATGCTCGACAAGGCAAGCCAGCCTATGCGGCAATGGTTGAGAGTGTTGATGAAAGTGTCGGGCATGTCATGAGCGTGCTGAAGGAGTCGGGTTTGGATGACCGCACACTCGTGATTTTCACGAGCGACAATGGCGGCTTTGCGAAAGCGACGAATAACGCCCCTCTGCGTGCGAACAAAGGTTCCAACTACGAAGGTGGGATTCGCGTGCCATTACTGGTCCGTTGGCCAGGGCGAGTTCGTGCCGGTGTGGTCGACGGCACTCCAGTGATCAGCACGGATCTCTATCCGACGATTTTGTCCGCCACTGGGCTTGAGCCGAGACCCTACCAACACGTGGACGGGGTCGACTTGATGCCGTTGTTGGTTCAATCCGCGAAAGTCGACCGCGATGCGCTCTACTGGCATTACCCCCATTACAACCAGCACCCCGAGAGTTTTCCCTCGAGTGTGATCCGGGAAGCCGATTGGAAGTTGATCGAGAATCTCGAGTCGGGCGACTTGGCTCTGTACAACTTGGCGGACGATCTAGGTGAGACAAGCGATGTGGCGGATCAGAATCGGGAGGTCACACGTCGACTTCATGCAAAACTGAAACAGTGGCGTCTCGATGTTGGGGCGGACCCGATGCGTCCCAATCCACAATTCGAAAGCGAATGAATGGTGATGACGGAGGCGCGGCGAGTAACCATCTTCGCTGCGCGACGCTATTCGTACTGCGAGCCAAGCCACTTTGCCAATGTTTTCAAGTCATCCGGGTCCATTGTTAAGACCAGTTCCCGGCGGTGGATGTCATGCAGTGCGAGCAGGTGATTTGCGTGGAAGAGTATGTCGTCGCCTTCATTCAAGCCATGCAGCCGAGCCTCGTACAGAGGGTTGTCGATGGTGCCCTCGAAGTGATGTCCGTCACGCGACGTGACGCGCACCCAGAAGTCCTCGCCCCATCCACGCGACGGAACGGCTTGTTTGGGTTCGCCGACAAGGCTGGAGGGATGTTCGTGACGAAGGATCGGTTTGCTTGCCTCGCCGAGACATGATTCGCAGTAACATTTTTCCGTCGAATCTTCATGCACCGAGAAGCGCGGAGAGTCGATGCGGAGTTCGACGAATTGTCCAATGGAGACGTATTTCTTGATGATGTCGGGTGGGATTTGAAACCGATCCCCGTTCTCCGCATGCATGGCAACACCGTCGACGAGTTCGTAACCGTTGGGAAACTGTTGCTCCTCATACTTCTGTTGAAGTGAGTTGTCGTGACTCATTCATCTGCTCGCTGAGAAGGGGGGAAGTAGACGGCCAGCCAAATCGTTGGCTCTGAAGGTGAAGTCCATTCGACACGATGACGTTCATGAGCATCGATGATGAGATGGTCGCCCGGTTTCATGTGAACGAGGTCGGGCCGCCCCTCGAACCGCAGCTTGCCTTCGCCGGACAAGACGGAAACCCATTCACGCTGGTCGCAGTCGTACCAAAAGTCTTCGTCGCTGGCGTGCCCAAAGGAAACGATCCTTTCGATACGCATCCCTTCCCCTTGGGCAATGAGTTCCATTGTTTCTTCGGGCAATGGCATCGCCATCGAGCAATCACGAAGCAGATTTTCGTTGATCGGATTATCAGGGAGCGTCAATCTGTTTTCCATTCAGTGTAGGAGTATCCGGAGTCCAGGCGTAACTCGTTTGACGTACAAACCCGTCAACTTCGATGGTGCCGTTGGGCGAGAGTGAGACAAGTGAATAGCCGTTGTTGTTCATCCCGTCGCCCTCGACCATGGCAACGAAGGTGCAGTAGTGAATACCGCCGATCTCATGGAGATCGTTTTGATGACTGTGGCCTTGGAAGACTGCACGGACGTGGCCGCTCTGTTCCAGTGCTTGGCGGACTTCTGTTGCGTTCTTGACTCCGTGGTTCCCCGCGACGTCCAGTCGCTGGTGTGCAAACACAATCGTTGGTTTGGCGTTAGCGTCTAGGTCAGCGCGAAGCCATTCCAGTTCGTGTGGCGGTACGTTCGAGTCTGTCCACTTGAAGTTTTTTCGCTCGTAGGGTGTTCCGTCTGACTTAAAGCATGCGTCGAGCACAATGAAATGCGTTCCAGCAACATCAAACGAATAGAAGGAACGCTGCTGCTGTACCTCATCCAGAAATTCAGATTTTCGAAGCGTATCCACGCAATGATTGCCAAGCACATAGTGCCGCTGGGGGCTGATCAAACTGAAGTCTCGATTGATGCGTTTCAAGTACCGAAGCTCGGTTTGAACGGAGTCCGCCGCGTCAATAAAGTCTCCCAGTTCGATCACGAAGTCTGGTTTCGCTTTTTGAAATTCGTCTGCCGCCCGCGCGAGCTTTTCGATGCTTTGTCGGTAGTGCCGGCTACCATGCGTCGGTTTGTCGGCGTAGTGCATGTCGGTCACGACGGCAAAGCATTGGCGTTCCGGTTCAGCATCCGCGAACGCTCGTCTCGGGGCTGCAATCGTCTCAGCGGCAGTGGCGCCTGCCAGTACAAGCGTTGTTCCACGCAAAAATGCGCGTCGACCGAATTGACCAGGTGAAGGTTCGAGTCGGGGCTTCCGTTTCATTGTTTGACTTGCGTTTCAAATTGTGTCGCGTGAAGGTCGCTTCTTCCAGCGCCGGTCGCTGTAGCGTTCATTTTAGGTGTCCGCATGCCGTAGGGTGGTGCGCAACTTCTTCGATGATGCTTCTTGGCGTGTAGATTTTTGGGCCCTAGATTCTTGGGCCGTAGATCAGGGGACTGTTTCTATCCGAACTGAATTTGCAAGTTGGAACCGATGCCCTATGGGAGCCTCGCGTTGGTTTGCGCTCTCGCCTGTGGTTCCGGGGACGTTTTGTTTGCGACAGCGTGGCAGTTGACTGCGTTGCATCAGGGAATGATGGCAGGTCAAGGATCTGCGCAGCCACGGGCGCACCTGGGCAGTGCTCACCGATCGTTGTGGTGCAGGAAGCGGCTTAAGCAGGCAATTCGCGGATTCCTTTGATAACCGCTGGTGGGGGGCCGCTGGTGGGGGGCGGCTAAGGTGAGGCCCGCATGAAGCCCCGTTATTGCCAGGAAAAGGAAGTTTTTTTGGAGCGGGTGAATTGCGGTAGGGATCGCCGCCTTGTGGTCCCTGTTGGGATGGTGGTCTCCGCGATCTGCTTCTACGGGCGTTCATATTCGCCATCGGAGCTGTAGCGGATTTCGCCTCAAGTTTGGGATCGGCCTCGGCGTTCAAGACGGACGTTGACGGTGTCGAGGTGTTAACTATGATCCGCGACATCTTTCGATCGTCGTTGAACGGCTGGATCGACTTTCTTTGAACCACCGGCGCATCCTCTGCGCCCGACTTCAAGTTTGACACCATGCTCCAATTTTTTAGGTCGAGAACCTCGACTGCCAAGGATGACATTCTTTCCGGACTGACGGTTGCTCTCGCGCTCGTGCCCGAAGCGATTGCATTTGCGTTTGTCGCTGGCGTGTCACCCATCATCGGTTTGTACTCTGCCTTTTTCATTGGCTTGATCACCGCGATTTTCGGTGGACGGCCCGGAATGATTTCCGGTGCAACGGGGGCCATGGCTGTGGTCGTGGTTGGATTGGTCGCGATGCATGGCATCGAGTACTTGTTTCCAGCAGTGATTCTTTGCGGATTGATCCAGGTTACCGTCGGCATCCTGCGGCTGGGAAAGCTGATTCGGTTGGTCCCGCACCCTGTCATGCTGGGTTTTGTGAACGGTTTGGCCATCGTGATTTGCATGGCCCAGTTCGGGAGTTTTCGCACTCTTGATCGTGCGACCGGGCAGTTGGCCTTCCTGAGCGGAACGCCACTTTGGATCATGCTCGGCCTTGTGGCTCTTACGATGGCCATCATTTGGCTGTTGCCGAAAGTGACCAAAGCGGTACCACCTTCGCTGGTCGCGATTCTTTCGGTCACGCTGCTTTCGGTGGCAATCAATACGAACTCGTCCACGGAGCCTGGCCAGGAAAACCTGGTGGCAACTGTGGGCGACATGTTGAAGACGAATGCGGAGGCGAGCGAAATCGCGAGTCGCCAAGAGCAGACGCCGCCGATCCCAGAGAACTTTCACCAGACTCCACCCGAGCACGATTCCAGCACAACTTTGGTCGGATTCCGAAGTGCCGACGTTTCATCGCCTGCCTCGGTCAACTCGCTCGAGACTCTGGCGTTGTCATCCGAGACGGATGCATCCGCGGGAGTCGCGGCTTCCTCTTCTATCAGTGGAGGTTTGCCGCAACTATTCTTCCTGGAGCATGTTGTCCCGCCGATGACGTGGAAATCGCTGTGGATCATTCTCCCCTTCGCAATGACGCTTGCCGCTGTCGGACTGATCGAATCGTTGATGACTCTGACTTTGATCGACGAGATCACCGAGACTCGTGGACGCGGCAATCGTGAATGTATCGGACAAGGTGCCGCCAACATCGTTTGCGGGCTGTTTGGTGGAATGGGTGGCTGTGCCATGATCGGCCAGTCGCTAATCAACGTGAACTCTGGTGGTCGAGGCCGGCTGTCTGGAATCACGGCGGCGGTTTGCCTGCTGCTATTTGTGCTGTTCCTGGCACCCTGGATTGAGAAGATTCCGATGGCCGCCCTGGTTGGCGTGATGTTCATGGTCGTGATCGGAACGTTTGAATGGGCCTCGTTGAAGATGTTCCATCGAATGCCCGCGAGCGATATGGGCGTGATGGTGTTGGTAGCCGGTTACACCGTGGTGATGCACGATTTGGCGACCGCAGTGATCCTGGGTGTGATCGTTTCGGCTCTCGTCTTCGCTTGGAAACACGCGATGCACCTTGGTGCCGATGTGAGCGTCAACAAATTCGGAAGCAAGATCTACCAGTTGCACGGGCCGCTTTTCTTTGCATCGGTTTCGTCCTTCAAGGACTTGTTTGATCCATCCAAGGATCCCGATGACGTCGTGATCGACTTCTACTACACGCGTGTCTACGACCAGTCGGCATTGGAAGCGATCAACGTGCTTGCGGAAAAGTATGAGGCTTGCGGAAAACGACTGCATCTGACGCATCTGAGCCAAGAGTGCCGCGGCCTCTTGGATCGAGCAGGCGACTTGGTTGAAGTCAACGTTTCGGAAGACCCGCAATATCACGTTGCGACTGATCGCTTGGGATAAGGCCACGTCGCCACGGCCACCGAAAATTGTTTTATTTTCGGCCGAACAATGACCGCTAAACGCGGCGGTTCGGAAATGCAGTTGGTGTCGAAACGCAGTTGGTTGCCAGAGCTGTCGCGGATCGTGTTCGCAGCAAGCGGCACGCCGAGCGATGCTCCTATGTGTCTTTGATTGGCGGAATGGGCGCACGAGCTGCTTATCTTTCGTGCTCGCCCGTGATCGAATTCGAGGCACGTTTCTTCGCCAAAATCATCGGTTCAGCGTGATTTTTTCGCGCTCCCCTTGGATTTCTGCATTCGGAGTGGTCACACTCTGGGACCTTTCGTCCCTTTCCTGTGTGAGATCTTCCCATGAAACGAGCTCCATTCCTGTACTTTCGGCCCTCGACCACTTCGCTGTGTACCCGATGCTGCATCGTGACCTTGGGTTTGATGTTGGCCGCAGGAAACCTGTCACGTGCGAATGCGGAAGAGAAGTCTGGTTTGCGCACGTCAGGGGAATTGCTGTTTCAAGATGACTTCAATCGCCAAGAAGAAGACGACAGCAAGGAGCAGGTTGGCAACAACTGGGGGACCAACAGCAAGAGTCGGGCTGCAGGCAACAAGCAAGTGGATCTAAAAGATGGGGCCCTGCATATCAAGCGACACGAGGTGGCAGATCATGGCGTCTCGGTCGTTCAAGACGTCAAATTCCGAGATTGTGTGATTGAGTTGCGTTTCCAGCTTGGGAAGACGGATGACCTCGGCATCAACATCGCCGACATGCAAGAAAAGTCAGTCCATGCGGGGCATCTTTGCGTTGCCCGTATCCGTTTGAATCGAGTGGAGATCACGGATTTGAAGACGGGACGAATGAACCTGCAAGTGCGCGAGAGCCGAAAAAGTGGAAGCCCGTCCGAGGCGGTCCAAGAGTTGGTCAAAAAGAAGTCGAAGTTCTTTGACGTCGATTTGTCAGAGAATGAGTGGCATGACCTGCGTGTTCAAATCAAAGGGGACACGATGAGCGTCGCGATCGACGGGGAATCCGTTGGGGCATTTCAATCGCCGGGTGTTGCCCATCCAACCAAGCGGCGATTGCGTTTGGCCGTCGGCAAGTCTGCTGTCGTTGACGATATCAACATTTGGGGAACGCCGTAGCCATCACGATTTGCTGACGGTTGACGAAGAAGAGTAGCCAGGCGGGTGAGCTGCTTGTGCATGACATACGAACCGAGGGTGCCGTGAAAGGGCTCGACGATGAACGCCGTTGTAATCGTGATTGGTTCTGTGTTGGCAATGATCGCTGTCGTTGCCACGGTGATTGTTCTGATGCGTCGATACGAGCGACAACGCACCGAGGCCATGCATGAGCTTGCGGACGGGTTGGGGCTTGAGTTCATTCCAGAGGAAGTTCCGGAGCTGATGGAGTCGATTGGTCATCTGCATTTGTTCAACATGGGACACAGTCGAACGATGAAGAACGTGATCGTGGGGAATGCGGACGATATCGACTTGGCGATCTTTGGATATCGATATACGGTTGGCGGGGGCCAGCAGCAGCAAACTCACAAGCAGACTGTCATCAGCTTTCGCTCCGATCACCTCGACCTGCCGGCATTTGAACTGCGGCCCGAGTCCGTCCTTCACAAG
>JBPCVD010000448.1:0-8680 GCA_051010815.1 Rubripirellula sp. | reverse complement strand
GCCTGGAAGTCTATTACCGACACATGCCGCTGTACGCGGCCGACGGTAACCAGCTCGACTGATCGCTGATCGGTCCTCGCTGATCGGTCCTCGCTGATCGGTCCTCGCTGGCCTGACGCGAAGCTTGGTACGGCAGCGGCGATTTTGAAATGATCGCGGCCGAAATGATTCCTGAACCGAAACAACGGTTACGAATCGGTGACAACTGCTTCAGGATCACTTGATTCGGATTCATCAGGAGTCTCTGCCCCATTCGAAAACCGCGTTCGAAGCAACAGCAGCAGACAGAGGAGCACGGTGATGCGTGCCGGCCAGTCGCCAATTCGAACGGCCAGACTTCTCTGCGAGTCTCGCAAAGGCGTTGCAAGAATCGCCCCCTCGGATCCCGTGGCAACGCGTTCAATGATTCGACCGCGACTATCGATCCACGCCGTAGGCCCATTGTTCGCTGCCGATAGCAGTGGACGGCGACAGGCAACCGCAACGAGTTGTGCACACCGCAGGTGATGATCGATCACGCTGGAGTCATCGAACCAACCATCGTTCGTCACGGTCACGATGACATCGGGCATGCCTCCGTTCGAATCCAAAGTTTGCATTTGCCGAACCGTCACTCGCTCGACGGCTGTTTCAATACAGATATTTGGGGAGACGACTGTATCACCAACGCTGAGACAAATGGCGCCCGGCCCTTTTTGCAACCCCATCCCAGGAGGAATCAGCGATCGAATGCCTGGGATGTACGGGGCGATGGGAATGTACTCACCGAACATCACCAAGTGCGTCTTTCCATACCAGTCCGGTGCCGTGTCCTCGCCCTCAATGCGAATCACGCCGCTGTAGACGTGTGGCACGTCGTCATAGGAAACCACGCCGCAGCCGACGATCAACTGCGGCCTTCGTTGGTCGGGAAGCTCAGCTGCCAAGGCATTTTGCACATAGCCCGATCGTTCTTGAAAGTTCCGCTGTTGTTGCTGAACCCATTGCTGAAACTCAGCATCGGTCATTCCGGCTGCTTCCGGAACGACCATGGAGTTGCCCGAGAACATCCAGGGACTTCCGCCGGTGTACATCGATTCCGGCCACACAAACGCATCAATCGGCGTTTCCGCGGCTCTTGCCACTTCGATGGACTGCCTCGCATAGGCTTGGAACATTTCAACTTCACGTTCGATCGATTGACCATACTCAACCGGTTCATTGCGTTGGATCAACGCAAACGTCGCGAGTGGATCGCCTTCAGGCTGAGACAGGCGATAGGTGCCGTAGCCAATCGTCGCGGACAGTGCGACCACCGCAGCAACACTCGACATACCGGCCTTCGAGAAACTCTGACTTCGACGAACGACCTCCTTCAGATCCCAAACCGCAACACTGCAAAGTGCCGCGACAGCGCCGGGGCCGTAGCTTCCAAACAAATCGGCGATCTGGATCATCGTCGGTACATCTGCAAACACGTGCCCAAGCATGATCGCCGAGATACCTGTCAACAGATAGTTACGAACACATTCTTGCGCAATCCAAACCAAAGGGACCACGATCAACAGCGGAACGCCCGATGATCGCAGCTTGCGAGCGACACCCACGAAAACAACGAGATAGACCCCCAAATAGCCGCCGAGCGCCAGCCACGGAAAAACCATTGCCGGATGGGCGAGCCGAAGCCCTTGAAGCGAAAGCAGAAAGTAGAGACTCGAAATTGCCCAAATCGCCAGATAGCCCCTCCTGCGAATGGGCTGATCAGCCTCAATCAAGTCGATGAACGGGACCAACGCGACAAAGCCCAACAGCCACAAACAAAAAGGCGGCTGCGCAAGCCACAACATCGAAACCGCGACGAGGGAAGCCCCGGCGATTCGCCCAATCGACAACGTGCGAAGTTTTTCTGCATTCATTTGCGGGCATCTTAGAAACAATTCGAATTCGATGGAATTGAAGTTTGCGCTCGGCAAATCAGCGGTTTTCGAGGGCTCAATGACTTGAGCTCGCGAACGGTTTAGAATGGTTGCGACTTCTCTGCCCTCCCGTACGCTCATCTCAGTCGCCATGTCGCCACCATTCGAATTCCTCGGTCCGTACCGTATCGGCAAGGTGATTGGACGCGGTGGGATGGGAACGGTGTACTCGGCTGTCCACGAAAAGACTGGCGAGAAGGTCGCCGTCAAACTGATCGCTGCAAACGTCGCGGACGAACCCAGGTTTCGGCGTCGCTTTGATGCGGAGATCAAGAGCCTCGAGCTCCTCAAGCATGTCGGCATCGTCCGGATCATCGGATGCGGCGAAGAGGAGGGGCAACTGTTCTATTCGATGGAGCTGGTGGAGGGGGAATCTTTGCAGGCCAGAATCCGCCGCGAAAAGCGGATGGACTGGCGCCCCACGCTCGATGTCGGTATCCAGGTCTGCGCCGCACTCAAACATGCCCACGACATGGGTGTCATTCACCGCGACCTGAAACCAGCCAACCTGCTGATGACCTCGGATGACGTCGTCAAACTGGTTGACTTTGGCATTGCAAAAATCTTTGGCGACTCGAACACGCTAGCCGGGTCAGTGCTCGGGACTGCGGACTACATGGCGCCTGAGCAAGCAACGAGTGAAGGCATCACACCGCGGACCGACTTGTACGCGCTAGGCAGCGTTTTGTACGCCATGCTTGCGGGCCGAGCCCCATTCACGGGAAAAAAGCTCACGGAGGTCATCGAATCGTTGCAGCGTGAACGCCCCGTTCCACTGGACCTGGTGCAACCTGACGTTCCGGAAGAGCTAGTTGAATTGATTCATCACCTTTTGGAAAAGGATCCCGCCAACCGCCCACCCACGGCGCTTGCGGTTATGAATCGCTTGAAGTCAATGCGTGCTGGTTTGGAGCGAGCTCAAACGGTCATCGTCGATGAATCCAAAACCCAAATCGGACCGCGAATCGCTCGGGATCCGGACACGAGTTTGACAGACGATCCCGGTTCAGCCACCAATGCTGTCGACGGCAAAAATCCTGCACCGAACCCATCCGAAGACCAAACCCGTGTACGCAGACCAGGTGATCCAGATGTTCAAGACGAAAGTTTTGAAGTGCCTGGCAATCCGCCCGGCCAGTCGACTGCGGACACCGTTGGCAAGTCGGAACGCACCGCACTGCCGGACGGTTCGGTTCCAAACGAAGAAGACAAAAAAAGCAAGACCCACTTTCGAACCGTCGACGACTCAAAACTTCATGAGAGTCACGATACCACTCCGCACCATAGCGCGGTGGAATACGGGTCTCAGTGGCTCGGAATCGCGTTGATGGTAATTGTCTTGCTCGGTGGAGCAGGATTGTTCGTTTACTCGATGCGTCCTCCGAACCGCGGCGAACTCTTTGACGCAGCGATGCAGGGAGATACCGGAGCGATGCAGGCATTCCTGAAGAATTTCCCGGAAGACCTGGAAGCGACGACCGTCCTGGATCGCAAGAACACAGTTGAACTCAATGGTGTTCTCAAGCGGTTTCGTACCCACCTAAGACTGAACGTCAGTCCGCTGGACGCATCGGAAGAAACGTTCCTTCACGCGATGGAAGCGCGAGACACCAACCCGGAAGTTTCGTCCGCGCGAATTGAAGACTGGCTTGCCGTTTATGAGTCTCAAGAATCAACGCCGGAGATGAAGAAGCTGATCGACCTCGCGACCCATGAAGTCGAGCGATTGCGAGAGCGACCTACACCACCACAAGATGACGAGCGACTGGCGAAACTGCTCGACCAGATTCAGACGGCCGTTGAAACCGCCGATCCGGCCGTCATCCACAAACAGCTCGACGGGATCATCAGCACGTTTGGCGACACCGACTGGGCGCAGCCGGCGGTCAAACGTGCTCGAGAAGAGCTGGCACGACTGGTCTCACCAGGCGGCTCAACGGGGACGCAGCCATCCCCGCCAACGGAACCTTCGACGAACAGTCTAACAACGCAAGACGAACCGGAGTGAGGTTGATTCATTCCGATCCGCTTTGGGTATCGTCGTCTGAATGACCATTTCCGCTCGAACCACCAGCGTTCCGCGACACAATTGATCGCGATACTTCTGCTTCCCCCTGCGGTTTCAACCCATACGAATGATCGTTCCCTACGTGAGAGTCTGATTTGCCTGAGTTTGAGACTGTTCCGCCGCTGCAAGATTGGCTGCTCGAGGCCGCCGACCGCGGCGCTTCTGACCTTCACTTGGTCGCGGGATACGCACCGATCCGACGCGAACATGGCGACCTGATTCAGGTGACTTATGACCCGTTGCCTCCACAGGCCGTTCTGGCAGCGATTCATTCGATTTGCGACGAGGAGGCATTTAGAGAATTTCAACAAGAGCGAAACCTGGACTTTGCTTTTGAGGTCGAACGCTCGACGAAGGAGGGTGATTCAAAGCAAGCCCAACGGTTTCGCGTGAACCTCTTTTTCAGCGGCGAAAATCCAGGTGCCTGCATTCGAGTCATCCCCTCCGAAATTCCGGATCTTCAGTGGTCCAACTTTCCGGTCGGACTCGCCGACAGAATTGCATCCCTACGCAACGGCCTGGTCGTCTTTTCTGGCGTGACTGGCTCCGGCAAAACGACCTCGATGGCGATGATGATCAAACTGCTAAGCGATCGCGGAGGGCAGCGGATCGTGACTATCGAGGATCCGATTGAATACCGCTTTCCCAGAACAGAGTCGTCCGTCATCACGCAACGCGAGGTCGGGCGAGACGTCAACTCCTTTGCGGATGGGCTTAAATTCGCGATGCGCCAAGATCCCGACATCATCCTGGTAGGAGAGATCCGTGACCAGGAAGCGGCACAGATGGCACTGAGCGCCGCGGAAACGGGACACCTTGTGCTCACGACGCTACACACGCGCGACGCAAAGGGTGCGGTGACGCGATTCATCGACCTGTTTCCCACCCAGAACCATAGCGAAACCTGTTCGATGCTATCCATCGGCTTGCGTGCCGTGATCAGCCAACATTTGCTGCCCAGTATTTACCCCGGCGAAAAACGCGAACTCGCCTTGGAAGTCATGTTCAATACAAATCCGGTCGCCGCTGCCATTCGTCTTGGTCGCGTCGATAGTCTGGACAATGCAATTTTGACAGGTAGAAAGGAAGGCATGCTTGGACTCGACGCATCGATCAAACGCCTACTGCGCGACGGCAGAATCTCCGACGCTACGGCCGAGCGATTCATTAGCGACAAAGATTTACTGCGACGATAGCGTGCCTTAGATTGGCTGTGGCGAATCAGCTTGTGCCGATTCAGCGGCCTCGGGCTTTTCGGAAACATCTGGCTTTTCGGAAACATCTGGCTCTTTAGGCTCCGATGGAACCTGACCGGAGTCATCGTCCGCTTGCCCACCATTCGAACTACGAAACAATCCCGGCACCTTTCGAATGCGATCCAGCAACCGACTGGCACCTTGCTGCTGCGAGTTTGAATTGTCGTCGCCATCCTTCGTCTCGTCACTCTGATCCTCGTCTCCCTCCTCAGCAGACGAGTCTTTGGCCATGTCTAGCAATCCGCCCAGAATGTCGGTCACCGCACCTTCGATCTCTTGAGATGAAATGCCAGCACTGTCCTGATCGTCGCCGATCAGCCCCTGCAGTGTTTGCATCATGGAGCGACCACCTTCCTGATTTGGCAGCTTCACCTCCGGTTCATCGAGCGTCCCGCCAATGGCAATCACCACGGGTTCGCCCGCCAACTTTCGACTCAATGCGTTGTCCCCAAGCAGTCCGTCGGGTAGTTGCACGGAGACCTGCAGATCAAGCGTCTCGTCGATCCCGACTGAACCATTGGAGACAATCTTGATGGAGGATTCGCCGGACGGTAACAGCAACGCGAGCCCTTTATGATGGACACGTCCATCCACTACTTCGAACTTCACGACGACTCCCTCCGCAACGGTCATTCGATCGGGAAGCGTCTTGCCAAGCAACACGGCGGCACGCCCAACGACATCGTTGGCGAGCGTATTCTTTAACGAGACGCTGGCCGAATGCAGTTCGAGTTCGCCTTGAATGCGAATCGCTGTCGGATCTGATTCTTGTGTTACCGGAACTTCGAATTCGTTCAGCCGCAGTGAGAACTCCCCTTGTGCCGCAATCTCGTCCGCCAGCAAGGGAGCCACCAGTTGCAGGCCTTGCCCGCACAATTCCGGCGTGATGGCCTGACGGTCGAACAGCGTCGTCGGGTCGATCCGAAGTACAGGGGAATCAGCCTTTCGTTCCACTCGAAGCGTGACGTCCACACCCTGAACATCAATCGCCGGATTCTCTGCGTCTGGCGTTCTGACAATGATGCCCGCGTCGACCACTTCGGCAGTCAGCATCGGCAACTCGATAACCGGTGACGACTTCTGCTGCGTTGTCGGCGGATCTGTGGACGTCGGAGGTTGAATCGGCTCCTTGATCAGCAAGTCCACCTTCGGCGATACGAACCGAAACGTCCCGAGTTCGGGTCGCGAAAGCAGCAGACCAAGCCAAGAATGTTCCGCGGCGATCTCCTTCACTTCGATCGACGTGCTTCTGTCATTCGATTGAATCTGCAAGCCCGACAATGACAGCGGAGCGACATAGCCAAACGAGGCGTCAGTGCTGCGCACCTCGATATCGTCACTGTTGACAATCGCATTCAACATTCTGTCACGAAGCACCGTCTTCGCTAAAAGCCACGGCAACGCCACCATCAAAAGAATGACGGCCAAAGCGATCCAGCGAATACGATGACGCCTGGGATGAGAGTCGCGGGAAGTGGACTCAGCTTGCGTGTTCATTTTTCATTTCGAACGTGAGGAACCCGAGTGATCGTTTACGATCTCATCATACCGCAAGAATCGACACTCAATCGTGACGCGACGCCGACGGTTCAAAGACGTCAACCTGCACGTGGAACGAAATCCTTCGCATGCAGAACATTTGACCATCTGCAGCGTTTCACGGCGAACGGATCTGGCACCGGGCACCTCCTCCATCGGATCAAAGGTCGAATGCATTCACGGGACCTGGTTGTCTTTCTTCCGCAGACATCCGCGGAATCGGAATGCGTTAAACTATCAACTTCGAAGATTCTCCCGTTCACTTCATTTACGCGGCAGCCATGACGGACAGGAACGAACAGGATCCAACCGGAGGGAAAGACATTGGGAATGACGATGGGAAATCGAAAGAGGCTGATGATTCAGAGGCGACCGTCGAATACGCTCGCACGCATCCTGTAGCCGATCCTTCGCAGAACCGACTTCGTGGAGATCGCTTCGAGCCAGGCACGATTCTCGGTCGATACGAGATCATTTCCTGTCTCGACAGCGGTGGCATGGGAATCGTTTATCGGGCTCGGCACACGGCGTTAGGAAAGACAGTGGCATTGAAGGTCGTCTCGACCATGCTGCAAACGGATCCACGTGCGATGGACCGATTCCTGCGTGAGATGCAAGCCGTTGGCAGCCTGGATCCTCACTTAAATGTGCTCAACGCCTACGACGCTGGCGACGAGAACGGCGTGCAGTTCATCGCGACGGAATTGATCGAGGGAGTCCAGCTTGCGGCTCTCATTGGACGAATCGGCCCCCTCGCCGTATCCGAAGCGTGCAAGATCATTTCGCAAGCAGCCTTAGCCTTGGAACACTTGAGAAAGCACAATCTCGTGCACCGTGACATCAAGCCCAGCAACTTGATGTTGACGCGTGATGGAACGGTGAAAGTGGTCGACATGGGTCTCGCCCTGTTAAGGGATGAGCAGGCCGAGCAAATCACAATGACCGGCGAAGCGATGGGTTCCATCGACTACATGGCTCCCGAACAATGGGCCGATTCTCACAATGTCGATTACCGCAGCGACGTCTACAGCCTCGGTTGCACGTTCTATTGCCTACTCGCAGGACATGCCCCGTTTGCCGATCAACGGAAAGGATCGGCATCGCGGATGCGAGCCCATCTCGATTCGCCGTTCCCTGATATAGGCGACCTTCGCGGGGATGTCCCGGACGGAGCGGTCAAGCTCCTCAAGGGCATGGTCCGCAAGGATCCCAGCGACCGGCAAAGCGATTTGCCTGCGATTTCCGAGAGTCTTGAAGTGATCGCATCCGGCGACCTGAAGAGCTTGGTTCAACGCGGTTTCGAAGACGCCGAGATCCAAAAGCGTTCCTTCGCGAAGCCACAGCAACGGGTGACGCCACGCGCCGCGTTTGACTCCGATGCGGCCACGGAAGCCGATCGTCCGGCAACCAACGTTTCCCCAACAAAGGCCGGCAAGCATCGGCTCGGTATCGCCTTGCTAACGATCACCGCGGCGGCTTGTCTTCTCGGCGGCCTCTACTATTTCCGACCGGTCCGCTCCCCGTCGATGCCAAACCAGTTGTTGTCGGCCACGAATGACGAATCGCTTGTCGACTCCGAAATCGGGCCCCAAGACCCGGGCGCGACTCTGAGCAGTGACCTCAGCACGGTAGATACAGCGGCAGAAAGCTCAAATAGTGATCTGACGATCGTACCTGTCGTCGATTGTGTGGGTCACGACGCGCGAATCATGGACATGGTCTTTCTGTCCGAATCCTTCTTAGCCTCGGTGGATGACAACGGCGCCTTGCTGATGTTCGACCTTTCGAAACCTGATTCACCCGCCGTCGCGACCTCCCCTGAGGGGCGAGCCTTTGCTGCCGTCGAGTTCGACAAGGAGAAC
>JBPCVD010000447.1:0-27258 GCA_051010815.1 Rubripirellula sp. | reverse complement strand
TCTTCTTCTTGATCGCATCGTTTGCATCGAGGGATGAAAACGCTGACATCGTTATGATCGCAAAGCAGATGAGAGATGTTTTTGACAAGGTTCGACCCTTCAGGTGAAGCGATAGATTGCGGGAGTTGCGTACCAAGTACTTGAAGTGCAGGAAGTCAGACAGTTTTTTTGGGGAGGGGCGGTGTTAGCGGAAATCGTTCGAGTTTCGATTGGGATCGCCAACTCACGAGAATCTTGGTGACTTCCTTTACCGGTGGCTCTCTGGTGGTAAACGCTTGACCTCTCTGCCGGCCGCGTGCTGGGAGTGGCGATACCATTGATCAGGCAAAGTCGCTGATTCGATGAATTCGAATCGCATCTGTCTGCCGTCTGCCCACCTCACTTCGGCTCGCAGCCCGACCCCGTTGTCCGCGTCCGCCCAGAAATCAATTCTCTTAGGGGCGTTCCGTCGACCACGTCTCAACGTGGCTCGTACGTGATGCTCGTTGACGTTAGCTGTATCAACGAGTTCCGCGTCGTGGTTGCGTTCCACCAACGAAAGCAAATCAGCCATGTCTAATAACAACGGTTCGTTCGGCGACGCGGCAATGCCTAATAACTGCCTGTCAGGAAACATTCGTTTCAGTTCCGGAGCAAGCGAGCGAAAATCGCTTGTCACCCAATCAGGTCCGCTTGGTCGGGTCACCCAATAGTCTGTTCCGTCGCTCCCCATTACATAGGCAGCGTCATCGGGGCGCACAAGAAATCGGCCTCCGCCACGCACATCGACTCTAAGCTCTCGCGTCGGATGACGCGGCCCTGAACGCGAAAGCGTTACACGGTACGTGCGGTCAACCACTTCCGCGGCTGCTCGTTGGGCCTTCTGCAATACACTGCTGGCGCTGACGGAGGATGGCCACAGAAGCCAGGACGAAAGCATCAGAATCGCGGCAACACAAACCGCCAATGACGTTGACGCAGCAAACAGACGCAAGGCTTGGTAACCACTTTGTCCGGCGGGCGTGACGCCCGGCGGTTGCCCGACGGCTGGTTCCGATGCGATGTTCGATTCGGATGCGATGTTCGATTCGGAGATGGGCTCGCGAAGAAATCCATCACGGCCCATTGAGTGCAAACGCCCCTCCATTCGCATGTACGAAAGAAAAAGCTGTTTTGCCTCCGCAGACGCGGTCAATCTATTCGTCAGCTCGTCTTCCTGTTCTCCGGTCAGCCTGCCATCAAAATGACCGACGATAAGGTTCTCGAGGTCTCGATGATTCTTTTGCATATCCATCACGATGCTCCCTCCGCCAGCTGAATTCTTCGCTGAACGCAACCGTGCAACATTCTCCTGATTCGACTGAGCGCCCGTTGAACGGCAGCCGGTGTCGAATCCGTGTGCGTCGAGATCTCGTCAAAGCTGGCGTCGCGTTCGTAGCGCATGGCGATCAGTTCGCGTTTGTCTTTTGGAAGTCCATCAAGGCACTGCTTGAGCGCCCCGGTTTCGTCGCGGACGACCGAATCCTCCGACGTGTCCTGAACAAATGCGTCGGAAACAGCCTCCAGAAGCTCAGGCGACATTGCTCGGCCGAGTCGCGTGGCAACCTCCCTCGCTCGGATCGCATGAAGAGCCTGTCGACGAACGACCTCTTTTGACCAAGCGCGGAAGTTGCGAATTGTCGCTGGCGACTCCGTCTTTTCGATGACCACGAGCGCAGCGTTCTGATAGATCTCTTCAGCCAACTCGGCATCCCGAGTCATCGCGTACAGATACCCCATGAATTCGCTGCGAAGTTTCAGGTACTGCTGAATCAGGGGCGTTTCATCCATCGACACAATCTCCTGATACCAAGTACCTCCTGCGACCGATTTCAGACAACCTATTTCGGGAAATTCTAGGATCGGCTCACAAGTCTCGTAATAGCGGCGGGCAAATGGTCTCGGTCGGCCCTTGCATTCCCCCTTCAGGACCTCTGGCAGCCGTATCGAATTCGATTTTTCCCGCTCGTTGTCTGTGACGAAACAATGATCTCGGCCACATTCTACCCCCCTCCCGCAGCCCGCGCGGGCGCCAATCGCCGCTCGAGCCCGTCTGCCCGTGCCATGCCGATCGATGGCGAAACGGACTCGGATCACGTGATCAGATGGGATGAAACGTACGATCTCGTTTTCGTTGGCGGGGGGACCTGTGGACTGGCGGCGGGACACGATTGCCGACTGGAACAGAGCAGCATCGTTGTTGGGAAAGTTTTCGCCCCCTGGTGCCGCTTTCCAGTCATTGTCGCGACACAACCTTGGCGTTGTGATTCACGACGCTCTTCAGCGAACGCTCGCAAAGTCTGTGTATCCCTTCTCTCCTGCCGGGGTGTACCAATCGGACATTGGAGCTTCTTCTGCCAATTCAGCTCCAGCAGCAAACCTCTCTACTAAATCGGGATTGCTGATGAACGGGCGGCCAAACGAGATCAGGTCGGCGAGTCCATCCGATATCGCGGTCTCGGCCGTCTCTTGGGTGTAGCCGCAATTGCCCATCAACGTCCCGTGATAGCACGAGCGAAATTCTGTCAGGGTCATGGGCTCCCCCAATTCGTGGAATCCAAACGCGAGGCCGTCCATGACATGCAGATAGGCGAGATTCTTTTCGTTCAGCCGGGTCGCGGCATAACTGAATTGCTCACGATAGTCCGGAGATCCCATGTCATTGAATGCACCGTTTGGCGACAGGCGAACGCCGACCCGATTCGCTGGCCAAACTTGTGTGATCGCGTTGACCACCTGATCGAGCATCCGGTAGCGGTTCTCGATGCTACCGCCGTAATCGTCGGTACGATGATTCGTCTTCGATTGCAGAAATGTATCGAGTAGGTATCCGTTCGCCGAATGGATTTCGATTCCGTCGAAGCCCGCTTCTTTCGCACGCTCCGCCGCCGCGCGGTAGTCGTCGACCACTTGAGGGATCTCGTCCGTCTCCAATGCCCGCGGTGTCTCGTAGGGTCGTTTGCCCTTCGGCGTGTGGATGTGGTCCCCTTGGATCGCGATGGCAGATGGCGCGACAGCGGGGGCGCCATCGTGAAAGTCGCTGTGAGAGGCGCGTCCGCAATGCCAGAGCTGAAGGAAGGTTGTGCCACCGGCTGCGTGCACGCGATCATTGACGATTCTCCACCCCGCCTGCATTTCATCGCTGTAAATGCCGGGAGACTCGTTCCAGCCGTTGGCTTGTCCTGAGATCGTCGTGGCTTCGGTCAGGATCAGTCCAGCCGACGCTCGCTGAGCATAGTATTCCGCCATCAGTTCGTTGGGAATTCGTGCCACCCCAGCTCGTGCGCGCGTCATCGGAGCCAGCACGACTCGATTCTTCAATGCGAGTCCAGAGAGGTCGTAGGGAGAAAGCAGTGTTTGCGTTTTCGATCCAGAACTCATGGCAATCCTTGTTGGGAACCGTGTTGAAAGAAAGTGCGAAATCACTCGGCAAATTCGACCGCACTGTAGATCAGGCGTCAAATCTACCGAGTGATGGTGGGATGTTAGACGGCTCGGTGTTGCGATTCGCAAACCGGTCGTTTTTTGCGTTCCGGGGCAATTCGCTTGGCCAGGTGGACACTCGTGGAAGAGGCGATCTCCGACCGACAGCCACCTCATTCAATACGCACGCCGAGTGGGGCGAGATCTTGAAGATGACCAACTCGGTGTCATGCGATTCGCGCCCGATGGTTCTTGCGCAGTCAAGCTGCCAGCGTCATCGAGATCACCTTCGCGAATCGCCATTGATGGATGTTCCAAAGTCGAGCCAGTTCGGAAAGGGGCTGGCTCCCACCTCAAAGCATGACGGTGACACGACCGGCGTCGAGCCGCTGACCGTCGCTTATCCAACCAATCAGGCAGCCCGATTGAGGGCTTCCGTGTAGACCGACTTGGGTTGCAAACCAGCAAGTTGCTCGACGAGTTCACCGTTGCGAAACACGAGCACTGTAGGAATGGCGTTGATGCCATAAGTCGCGGCCGTGTTGGGATTGTCGTCGACATTCAACTTGCCCACCGTCGCAGTCGCTTGGTGCTCGTCGGCAAGTTCCTCGATCAAGGGGGACAAGGCGCGGCAGGGACCGCACCAGGGGGCCCAGACGTCGACAAGCACGGGTTGATCGTTTTGAAGGACCTCGGAAGCAAAGGTGTCATCGGTCAATTGAAGGACTTTATCAGACATGATCCTGTCTCCGGATTGAGTGAGTTTCTATTTGGACTATTGGTAGATAGTTGATTGATAAAGTAATCCGCCAAAAAAATGGTTTGGCGTTCATTCTTGCAGTGTTTGTCTCGCTTTTTCAAGCAATTCCGTCAATTGTTGACAGTCCCGCTTGCTCAGCCCTTCGCATAATTCCCGATGGAGCTTGTCGACCGGTCGGTCCATGTCGGTCAACAGTCGTCGTCCCCGAGATGTCAGGCTGACGTACCAAATGCGTCGATCCTGATCACAGCGGTGGCGTTCGACCCACGATTGCTTTTCCAATTTGTCGATCAGGCTCGTGATCGCGGGCACGCGGGTAATCAATCGACTGGCGATCTCCAGGCAGGGCAAGGGGCGATCAGCGTCCCGAAGGATCCGCAGCACGCTGTACTGGGGTTCGGTCAGCCCAAAGTCGCGATACAGTTGAGCGAATCGGTATTGAAAGGCGTCGCTTGTTCGTAACAGACCGGCGACAAGTTGCTGCTGTGGGGAGGCTGCTTTCGGTTTGGTTCGTCGCCGCGTCTTGGCGGCTGCTTCACACTTATCCGCCATCGCTCTACCTCGCCTTCCGTCCGTCATGAGTCGTCACGAGTCCGTCGGCAAAACAGTTTAGGCATCAACCAATTGCGGGTCAAGTTTTTCCGTTGATCAGTGACCGCATCGGATTCGAGTCGTTCGAGACTCACTGGCATCCGATTCAGCGAATTCAAATTCTGGTAACTTGAGCAACCGAATTCCAAGGCTGCTGGCGGCATCTTGCTCGTACCCGCCGTCGCCGCCCAATGATTGGAACTGAACGTTTTGCTCTCTAGCCCTTTTATGCGTGGTCCGTGCTCATGAGTGATCCTCCCGCACCCGGTGACGCCGGTGCTCCCGTCAAGGAACTGACGATACGCGCCATCTTGCTGGGGTTGATCCTGTCGGTGGTGATGGGCGCGGCGAACGTTTATGTCGGTTTGAAGGCGGGAATGACCGTATCGGCATCGATCCCTGCCGCAGTGATGGCAATGCTGCTGTTTCGACTCTTCTTTCGTCGCTCAAGCATCTTGGAGGCCAATCAGGTTCAAACGTGCGCGTCAGCCGGAGAGTCTTTGGCGGCGGGAATCATTTTCACGATGCCGGCGTTGATCTTGATCGGCTACTGGGAATCGTTTGATTTTTGGGTCGTCTCCATGGTCGCACTGTCGGGCGGCTTGCTTGGCATCCTGTTCATGATCCCGATGCGTCATGTCTTTGTCGTGGACAACGATGACTTGCCCTATCCCGAAGGTGTTGCGTGCGCGGCCGTCTTGGAAGCGGGTGAAGCCGATCAGGCGGAACATTCGGCGGCGACCAGCCTTGTTGCGGGAGGCATCCTCGGGGTGTCGTTCAAGATCGCGGGAGGATTGTTTGGCGTGTTGCTGGGGACGCTCGAGGCAGCGCGTGATGTAGGCGGGCGAATCGTCTATTTCGGTGGCGACTTGTCGCCCATGCTCGTCGCGGTCGGATTCATCGTTCGGCTGAATGTTGCCGTCCTGATCTTTATCGGCGGCGCGCTGGGTTGGCTGATTGGGATACCACTCTACGGTGGCGCGAACGCGGAAATGAGTCCCGTCGATAATGCCTACTCAATCTGGAGTAGTCAAATACGTTACGTCGGTGTCGGAGCGATGGTGATGGGCGGCGTCAGTTCTCTGTTTTCCGTGCGGGCCGGATTGATGGCCGCCATTCGTCAACTGAAACGTGGGCTGACACAATCGTCGCAGGGTGTTTCCAATGCGGCCCGAGATATTCCAACGCCGCTCATCGTGATGGTGGGGATCGTATGCGTCTCCATTCTTGCGATTATCAATTACCACTTCACCGGCGCCGTTGGCATCACGTTGTTATCGACGACCGTGATGATCGTGCTGGGTTTCTTTTTTACGGCAGTGGCGAGCTACATCGTGGGCTTGGTCGGCAATTCCAATAGTCCCGTTTCTGGCATGACCATCACGGCGGTGTTGATATCGGGAGGCATGTTGTGGCTATTCAATTATTCGGGCACCGAAGCGATGGTAGCGACCCTTGGTGTTGCCGCGATCGTCTGTTGCGTCGCCTGCACGGCGGGCGATGTCTGCAATGATCTCAAGACCGGATCGTTGGTAGGCGCCGCTCCGTTCCGACAACAGATGATGCAGATTGGCGGTGTCTGTGTTGCTGCGTTTGTGATGGCGCCGGTCCTGACCCTGTTGCACAGCAGCGCCGAGGGCGGGATTGGTGGCAAGGAGTTGCCGGCGCCCCAGGCTAGTCTTTTCGCAAGCCTTGCCGAAGGGTTTTCGGGTGAGCGAGTATTGCCGTGGGGGATGATCGGGATTGGTGCCGGTCTGGGGATCGCGATCTTGGTCGTTGATGCGGTTCTGCAGTCCCGCGGGTCCAAGCATCGAGCTCATTTGATGCCGATTGCCGTTGGCATGTACTTGCCCTTTGGATTGGCGACTCCGATCTTGATTGGCGGGCTGATCGCACATTTCTACACCCGTCGCGTTCCAAGGGAGCAACACGATCGCGTGCTCCATCGCGGTGTCTTGTTCTCGTCTGGTGTGATCGCAGGAGAAGCGTTGACGGCAGTCGGCTTGGCGGCAGTCGCGGCGGCAGGCGTGGCGGCGATTAATCTTGAGTTGCCGAATTCTGTGGTGCTGACACTCTCGATCGTTGTCGCGATGCTGATTGTCGGTAGCTTTTTGGTCTTCGCGAAGCCACGGCAGTCCTCGTGATCCAGCGCGGGTGACCGTTTCCTTGCCTTTAGCGTTGGCCGTGTGGCTGGCAAGGTTGGCTTCCGCAGCCATAAAGTTGTTGCAATCGGAACAACCCGATCTTGTTCGGGGCTGGTGCCATCGTGTCGGCGGAGTTGTGGTTTCATCCTCGGTATCGTTTCTGCATCCTAGGGGCAGATCCCTGGGAAAGGGCAGACGAATTGGCGGTCACCATGCTGCCTGTTGCCTATCGACGCGGTGAATTTTTGTCGTCGTCGGGATCTTTGACTTTTTCTCAAGACTCAAGCGACTTCTTCTAGGCATGACGCACGCATTGGTGACGGGTGCGACCGGCTTCGTCGGACATCATCTTGTCAAGCGATTGAACAGCGATGGCGTCGATGTGACGTGTTTGGTCCGTGGCACATCCAAACGTTCGAAGTTGGAATCGCTTGGCGTATCTTTCGCGATCGGCGATGTCACCGATGCGGAATCACTACCGCCCGCGTTGGTAGGCGTTGACGTTGTTTATCACGTCGCGGGTCTAACGAAGAGCCTTGATTCGAAGGAAATGGAATGCGTCAACGAGCAGGGAGTTCGCAATGTCGCCAAAGCCTGTGCGGATCAGCCCTCACCTCCGGTTTTGGTGGTCGTCTCGTCATTAGCCGCTTCGGGTCCCTCGCAGGGCAGCCAGCCGAAGCGTGAGTCAGAGCCTTGTCGTCCAATTTCGGTGTACGGTCGCAGTAAGCGTGCTGGGGAACTTGCGGCATTCGAATTCGCCGATCGTGTGCCCACGACGATCGTTCGCCCACCCATCGTGTTGGGTGAGGAGGATGCCGATGGGTTTCAATTGTTCGGCATGCTGCGAAAGATGCGATTCCATCTAGTGCCAAGTTTCAGCAATCACCATTTTTCAGTGATCCACGCGGATGATCTTGCTCTCGCGCTCAGCTTGGCGGCTGAAAAGGGGAGTCGACTGTCCACGGACCCCAACGACGCGACGGGGGTTTACTTTGCGTCGGCAGATGAGATTCTCACCTATTCGGAGTTGGGCCGCATGATCGGAAGATCAGTGGGCCGCCCTCGAGCCTGGATGATCCATGTGCCCATGCCTGCCGTTTGGGCAACCGGAGGTTTCAATGAACTCCTTGCCAAGGTGCAACGAAAGCCGAATATTCTCAACTTGGACAAAGCTCGGGAAGCTGCGGCCGGTTCATGGGTTTGCACCTCTGAACGGCTCAAGCAGGATACTGGCTACCGGCCTGAAAAGACGCTTCCCGAACGCCTGCAGCAGACCGTCGAAGGTTACCAGGAAAAGGGCTGGATCAAGATCACGAGCTAAAGCTAAAGCTAAAGGCTTCGGTTCGCTTTTCATTATCTGGTGACTTCGAAGCTATGCGGGAATTCTTACCTGGTCGCAGATGCGGGCCAGGACACCTGCTTGACGGATGGCCGGGATCAGCTGGGCCTTGTGCGTTGACGACGGCAGTTCGCCTCGCAACACAATTGTTGAACTCTCAATGCTGATTTGAACGGCGCCGATGCATTGCCGCAGGAAGGTGTTGACTCGAAAGACCGACTTGATGCTGTAGATCGTTCGTTTGTCTCTGGCGTTGGCTTCTTTGCTGGTCATCGGTCCGCTCCGAGGAAGAAGGATGTTGTCTCTTCTTCCCAAGCGGACAGGGAGCGGTTCTGTGTCAAATAATCTCCGAACGAAGCTCACTTTCGAAGCCCCGTTGACCGCCCAGATCAGATGCGACGCGGCTTGGTTCGGCTGCGTGCGCGAGTCAGCAGGCTCATGGTTCGTCGTTGACAATGTGAGCGGCGGAGCGTTCCAGGCCATCGATGTTGGTCCGTGCAACGCGCGTCGGTAGCGAGAAAGAGATGTCCTCCTTCTCGAAAAGCCGCATGATTTCAAGATTCAGTTTTTCACTGAAAGCGAGGAAATCCCAGTAGTTTGCCGGATGATACCAGTAGACGATTTTCATGTTGAACGAGTCATCGTTGAATTCATCAAAGAAGACGCGCGGCGGATATTTTTCGCTCATCCCCTCGTGATCCCGCAACGAGTCGCGAACGATTTCGAGTGCCCGTTCAATCTTGTCGCGAGCCGTATCTAGTGGGAAATGAATGCTTGAGGATCGTCGGATGTAAGGCCGGCGACCAATATTCTCAATGTCCCCTCGAGCAAGAGTGTCGTTGGGAATCGTGACTTGATGTCCGGTCAGCAAACGGATGCGCGTCGATCGCAGGCCAATATCTTCTACCACTCCGTCGTAGGTCGCGACCTGAATTCGTTCACCGACGCGGAACGGCTTGTCGGCCATGAGCATGATGGTGCCGAACAGGTTCTTGACGGTGTCTTGTGCTGCCAGGGCAACTGCTAAACCGCCGACTCCAGCACTTGCAAGCAGCGTCGTGACGGGGATTCCGAGATACTGTCCGATTTCTAAAAAGACCAGTACGCATAGTGATAATGCAATGATCTTGGAGACGATTCGAATGAACTGTGCGTCGAGTCCTTGCGGATTGATTTTTGGCGACGACAGAATCAAGGCTGTAACGCAGTTGACCACGCTGAACACAAGTGACAGCGAAATGATCAGCATCACAATGTTGGCGCCGAAGCTGACGGCGTAGAGCCAGTCGCCGCGCAGGGAAACGGCATTGATGACTGTGTAGCGAAACAGAAGCGGGATCATTACCGCGATCAGCGGAAAAATCGCCGAGAAACAATAAAGAACCGGGTGGTCGGCTGTGTGCTTTTTTGCGTACTTGCGCTGCAGTGAGTACATCAAGACGATCAGTAGAGCCGAGATGATGATCGACAAAACCAGCGCGAACCACTTCCAAATCGCCAGTCCCATCGTCCTGGCTCGTACCCACTCGGGAAGCATGGAAACGAATCGACCAATCCGCGGTCCGCCAGCCGAGGTCAAGTACCAACGATGAAAGTTCGGTGAGGTTTCCGGTCCGCTTTGTCGATAGGCCATTGGCTTGACGTCGTCGTAATATTCGATCGCGCGTCCGACCGTGCCGGCCGTGAACAGGTACTCGTGTTTTCGTGGCCCATCTTCAATCCGAGCGATCGTGAGGCGAGTGCCTGGCACCTGCCATCGATCAAGCCCATCTTCCTGCTCACTGATTTCATCCGCGTCCGGAATCTCATCCCATGGCGGGATCTCAACTCGATCGAGAATTTCCTTGATGCAGGTTGCCACCTCGGCCGAACGGTATTCACGGGCGTATTCGGGGAGTTGACTGTCATCGAGGCAATCGAGGATTCGACGAACGATGATTCTCTGTTCTGGATGGTCGCGTCGAATGAATCGATCACGCTCGATCGACCCGTAAACCTCGTTGCAAGAGTCAATGAAGCCCTGAAGTGTGGATCGTGGACTGGTGGTGTCCGTCGGTGAAAGGTCGACGGTTTGTGCAGTTGCAGCATCGCGCAGCGTGACGACGCTGATCACGATCATCGCAAGAAGCAGACGGGCAATGCGGGGGGCGAATGGAAACGACGGCATCGGAAGTGCTGAGTTGTGCGTGTGCGGCATGGAGTGGGAATCCGGCACTCGGACCATCCCCTCATCCTAATCTCTTCGGAAGTGGCGGAGTACAGTTGCACCCGAATTGACCGGTTATCGGTTCGTGCCTGTCGTGCGCTTTCTGCAAGCGCCCACTGCCTCGTTTCGGTGATCAAGTGTGCCTCGGATCGTGTTCGACAAACTCCCCTTTGTCCGGATCGCTGATATAGAGATCACAGACGACGCGAACCGAGCTACCAGGCCTTCACCTAGCCAACGCCGGTATCGCGTTCTCTTGCAAGATCACGTCGAGTTTCGCTCCGCCAGACGACGTGTCCAGGCGTGCCAAGGCCAGCGTCCTTTCAACGAGCGACCAGTCGCGACCGTTGTAGCGGTTAGGGAATCTTCGAAAGGTGTCTTGATGACGGCATGGTCGGAGCGTCGATGAAGATTTCCACGGCATCTTTTTGAATGAAGGAATCTATGCGGTCGGGAGGACCTGCAAATGAATGGGCGTTGTCGATTAACATTCGCTGCGTTGGTATGCGCAAGTTTGCTAGGCACAGAATCAGTCGCAACCGCTGGTGAGTCAGGTTTCTTTCTTGAATTCATGGATGACTTTTGCAAGCCCGCCTGCAGGCAAAGGGATCCATTCGAGGAAAGAATCGAAACCGAGCGTCACGACTTCACGCAGTCGGCGACAACCGTCGGTCGACACATGATGCAAGTCGAGTCTGGCTACTCCTTCTTCTATCGAGAGACGAGCGATGAGACGGAGTCTTCTCACACGTTCCCCGAAATGTTGTTGCGCGTCGGCATTACCGAGGACATCGAGGTGCGTCTGCGATGGAACCATGCCTGGAAGTTCATCGATGAGGAGGAGAACCTGATTGGTTCCGAAGACCTTCGATACTCAGTGAAGCTTCAGTTGACACGTCAAGAAGAGTCGAGTTGGATTCCAACGTCCGCCATCGAGATCCGGGGTTCAGCGCCAACGGGAAGCACGTTTTCGACGGGAGACGCCGAGTTCAGTTTCGACACGATTTACCAATGGGAGTTAGTCGAAGGGCTGACGGTCGCCGGGTCGACAGGATTCGGGACGAATGGATTTGGTGAATTTGGATTGTTGCCGGATCCCGATTTTGCAGACTACTACAACGTTTGGTCACAATCGGCTGTGGTTGGCAAAGAGCTCGGTGATCTGAACACGATTTACTTCGAGTGGTACGGAATTTTTTCCGATGGCCTGGAGGATGATTTCGCGACTTCGATTTTGAATATTGGCGTCGACCATTACATCACCGACAACTTCGTTGTCGACGTCCGATTTGGTTGCGGTTTGAACGAGGACTCAGACGACTTCTTCAGCGGAATTGGTGGCGGATTCCGGTTCTAAATCAAGCTTGCTTCTCTCGGCTTACGAGCCTCGGCCGTGACTTCGACCCGGACGAGTTTCAGATGAAGACTCCGCCTAGATCGTGAGTGTTCGTGGGGGCCCCGACACCCTAAGGCGACGTTGCTACTGTACGTCGTGACACCGACGGTCACAGGGTGGCCCGGGGTAGAGCCTCCGCATCACGTGGCGCTTTCAACGCGAGCTTGCTTGGGGCGCCGCGATCGGGCTGAATCGAGTGATCTGGGTTTGGCGTCTTGCGCGACAAGGCTGTTTCTGGTTCAAAATCGATCAGAAATGTTTGACGCATGGGTTCCCATTCCCTGCGAAGCGCTATAATCCCCCTAACTTTTCAGCTCCTTCCGTTCCGATCGGTGCTCGAAGCCGATGGGACGACAGCAAGCTTTCATTCCATTCGGATTTGCTGGCCTGATTTGTTGTTGCTCTTCGGCAACCTGAATCCCAACTCTCTTACATTGGTGAGCTCATGTGGCAGCGATGGTTGATCGTCTCTTCGATGGTCATGTTGTTTGCCTGTCGGCCGTCGCAGGCGGCAACGGACGTCGATCCTTTGCCATCTTGGAATGAATCGCCGCGGAAATCAGCGATCGTTCGCTTTGTGGAAGAAACGACTCGAGCAGATTCGCCTGGCTTCGTCGAACCGGAATCTCGAATTGCCGTTTTTGATAACGATGGAACGTTGTGGCCCGAGAACCCGTTGCCATTTCAGTTGCTGTTCGCGATCGACGAATTGAAACGGCTCGTTCCTGAGCATCCTGAATGGCGTCAGAACAACGTCCTGGCCGCCACGTTGGATGGCAATCTGGAACCGATCAAAGCGGACTTGAAGAATTCGTTAATGCAAGTCTTGCAGGCCACTCATGCGGGCATGACGACGGAAGAGTTCAATGATCGCGTTTACGAGTGGATCACGACGGCAAAGCATCCACGCTTCAAGCGTCCCTATATCCAGCTTGGCTATCAGCCGATGCTCGAACTCTTGCAGTACCTCCGCGACCATGGTTATCGAACCTACATTGTCAGCGGCGGTGGAGTGGACTTCATGCGAGCCTGGGCGGAGGAAGCCTACGGGATACCGCCCGAGCAGGTGATTGGCTCGATGGGCGAAGTGAAGTTCGAGATGCGCAGCGGTGAGCCGGTCCTATTGAAACAGGGATCGGTTGCCTTCATCGATGACAAGGCTGGTAAACCCGTTGGCATTCATCGGCGAATTGGTCGAAGGTCGGTCGCTGCGTTTGGCAATTCCGACGGTGATAAAGAAATGTTGGAGTGGACGACCGTCGGCCGCTCACCAAGTTTTGGTTTGATTGTTCATCATACGGATGCGAAGCGTGAATACGCGTACGACGCAGATCCGAAGAGCAGCGGCAAATTGGTGGTGGCATTGGCGGACGCTCCTAAACGCGGCTGGTTCGTGGTGGATATGGCAAAGGATTGGAATCAAGTGTTTTTAACCGGTGACTCGCGAGACGCGCTCTACCAACAAGCTTGGTTGGTAGAAGACATTGAAGGCAAAGGAGTCGTCGATCGGGCTCAATCGACCGTTGCGTTCTCGCCCGATGGGATGGTGTCGGGCAGCACGGCTGTCAATCGATTTCATGGCAAGGCCACGATTGAAGGCGACGAGGTCACTTTTGGGGCTTTGGCGACCACGCGTCGAGCGGGGCCGCCGGCTTTGATGGATCAAGAGTCGCGGTATTTACGGGCGATGGAAAAGGTCGCCCGCTTCAAGATTGAGCCGACGGGGATTCTGTTCCTGTTGGACGGGCAGGGGGAGGCCGTTTTGCGGTTGTCCCCAATGGAAACGCGTGAGTCAAACTAGTTTTGGCAGCAGGCGTTACGGTGAAGGTATCGAAGTTGTTGATTTTCGTTTCATTGAAAGGAACACCATGAGTTTTCGTCAATCGAGAATGGTGGCCCAAATGGCCGTCGCTCTTGGCTTGGTTTTAGGATTCACGTCAGTCCTGCCTGCTCAGGACAAACCACCGAATATCGTCATCATTTGGGGAGACGATGTCGGACGTTCGAACATCAGCGCTTACACACATGGCGTGATGGGCTATCAAACGCCGAACATCGACCGTGTCGCACGCGAAGGCATGATGTTCACGGACTATTACGCGGAGCAAAGTTGCACTGCCGGACGAGCCTCTTTCATCATGGGGCAGCACGGCATGCGAACGGGGTTGACCAAAGTTGGTTTGCCTGGCGCTCCCCTTGGCATGCAGGTCGAAGATCCCACGATCGCGGGGCTCTTGAAGCCGCTTGGCTACGCGACAGGGCAGTTCGGAAAAAATCACCTCGGTGACCGGGATGATATGTTGCCGACGAATCACGGGTTCGATGAATTCTATGGCAACCTCTATCACCTCAATGCGGAGGAAGAGCCTGAGCATCCCGACTATCCGAAGGATCCAGAGTTCCGGAAAAAGTACGGCCCGCGTGGCGTGTTGCATTCGTTCTCGGACGGACGCATTGAGGACACCGGACCGTTGACCAAAAAACGCATGGAGACGATTGATGATGATGTGGCCGAACGCGCCGCAGATTTCATTGAGCGACAGTCGAAGGCAGACAAGCCTTTCTTTGTGTGGGTGAACTTCACGCACATGCACTTTCGTACCCACGTGAAGCCCAAGAGCCGAGGGCAATCGGGACGGTGGATGAGCGAATACGCGGACGCCATGATCGATCACGACAAGAATGTCGGGACAGTCTTGGACAAGTTGGACGAGCTTGGGCTCGATGACAACACGTTCGTGATGTATAGCACCGACAATGGTCCGCACATGAACAGCTGGCCGGACGCCGCGACCACTCCCTTCCGAAATGAAAAGAACTCGAACTGGGAGGGCGCGTACCGAGTGCCTGCCATGGTTCGTTGGCCAGGGAAGATCGAAGCTGGGGCGATCTCGAACGATATCGTTTCGCACCTCGACTGGTTGCCATCGATTCTGGCGATGGCCGGGGAGCCGGAAATCAAGGAAAAACTGCTCAAGGGGCACAAGGCGATTGGGCGTGACTACAAGGTTCACCTCGACGGTTACAACCTTGTTCCCTATCTGACCGGAAAGGACGAAAAGAGTCCTCGAGAATCGTTCATTTATTGCAACGATGATCAGCAGATCACGAGTCTTCGGTATGACAACTGGAAGCTCGTCTTTTTGGAGCAACGCGTTCCAGGGACATTGCAAATCTGGGCTGAGCCTTTCGTGAGCCTTCGATTGCCAAAAATTTTCAACTTGCGTCTTGATCCGTACGAGCGTGCCGATATCACATCGAACACGTACTACGACTGGTTGCTCGACCATGCATTCCTGCTCGTTCCGGCACAGGATTACATTGGCAACTTCATGCAGTCGTTCAAGGAGTTTCCCCCTCGTCAGGAAGCCGCGAGCTTTAACCTCGATGAAGTGATGAAGAAGTTGCAAGACAGCGGCGGTTCAAAGTAACCCGCAACGTCGATCGTTTGTTATGCGGCGCGAGGGGTTCTCTCGCGTCGCTTTTCGTTTCACGCTTGTCTTTCCAGCTTGCTGCGTTCGAATGGTGCGCCGCGTAGGCTGTCTTTCGGAGATGCTCCCGATGTCGATTCGATTGATCTTCGCGGTTCTGTTGGTGACCCATGCTGCAGGAGCGTGCTCGGAGGTATGGGCTCAGGCGTCGCCGTTGAACCGTTCGGTTCGGACCTCTCCCAGCCGCGAGCCGGCCATTCCGCACGCCGAGCAGTTGGAGCGTGCCGAGCAAAAACTGGCTGCTCTGAAAGAACAATCTGGCAGTCGGCCCAACATCCTTTGGATCGTTGTGGACGACATGGGCTACGGGGATCCCGGTTGCTACGGAGGTGGTGCCGCGATTGGTGCAGCAACGCCTAACATTGACCGTCTGGCTCGAGAAGGGCTGATGCTGACGTCTTGTTACTCACAGCACACTTGCACACCAACGCGATCGGCAATTTTGACGGGGCGGCTGCCGGTGCGAACCGGATTGACGCGGCCAATCCTGGCGGGTGATCGAATCACGAAGAACCCGTGGGATGATGAAGTGAGTTTGCCGATGATTCTCAGTCGCGCGGGGTACACGACACTCCTTACCGGGAAGTGGCATGTCGGTGAAGCCGAAGGAATGCGACCCCATGATATCGGGTTCGATGAATACTACGGGTACTATCCTGCGCAAAAAGAACTGAGTCAGTCAGTGGACAAGCGGCGTTTTCCAGATCTCGTACTCGACGAAGAGAAGCTGGCCGCCTACGAGGAATTGGGCGTGAGCCACAGTTTGATTCATGGGTTCAAAGGGGGAGCGACCGACAAAGTCAGCTCGATCAAATCGACCGAGGACATGGCGCGAGCCGATAAGGTGTTAGCGGATTTCACGGTCGAGAAGATTGCAGAGTTGGCGAAAGCTGACAAACCTTTCTTCCTTGAGCACTGCTTCATGAAAGTGCATTGTGACAATTTTCCGCATCCTGATATGGAAGGGCTCAGTGCGAGCAAATACGCCTACAAGGACGCGGTATGCGAGGTCGATCGACACGTCGGAGAGATCATGAGTGCATTGCGTGAAAGTGGCGCCCTTCAGAACACGCTCGTTTTTTTCACGTCTGACAACGGCCCGCAAATGGATGCTTGGCCCGATGCTGGTTACACCCCGTTTCGTGGCGCCAAGGGAACGACGTTTGAAGGTGGCGTTCGTGTTCCCGGGATCGCATACTGGGATGGAATGATTACCCCGGGTCGTACGTCGGACGACATTTTCGATTTGATGGACTTGTTCTTGACGGCAGTGACGCTTGCCGAGGCGTCCGACCAGGTTCCCAATGACGTTTACATTGACAGCGTCGATCAGACAAGTTTTCTATTGTCCGAGGAAGGTCGCTCTAATCGTGAGTGCGTCTACTTTTGGTGGCAAAGTGATTTGATGGGCGTTCGGATGCGAGAGTACAAGGCTCACTTGAAGGTCATACTTCCTCAGTCAACGCACATGCACATTGATTTTGCCACCAAACAGGACGTCGGATTGGCGCCGTGGTTGTTCAACCTTTACATCGATCCGAAGGAGCAAATGCCAGTGGGGCACCGTCGCAACGCATGGCTAGCGAGTCTTGGTGCGGAGGCCAAGGCCCACGCGGCGACCTTCCGAAAGTATCCGCCCAAGGACATTGGGCTAGGTCAATGATTCGATTCTTCTCCCTTGCCTTTTGGCCGAGTATTTCTATGCCTTCTGTCTCCAGCGTGATTCGTGGCTTGCCATTCCTGGTGTTTGGATTTGCCGTCCTGGTCGTTTCTATTGAGACACAAGGGCAGACGAACGATGGTTCGGTGTTGCCGTTTGCGCCCGCGCCTATGGAAAGCGTGGTGAAGCCGAGACTGCAGGATTCATCCATGAAATGGCCAGACGAACCGAGTCGCTTGCCGTCTGACGCGCCCAATATATTGATTGTGCTCGTCGACGATGTTGGGTTCGGGATCTCCGATGCGTTTGGCGGCGAGGTTCAGACACCAGCCTTGAGCAAGTTGGCCAAGGAGGGGATTCGTTACAACGCTTTTCATACGACGTCGATCTGTTCGCCAACACGGGCATCGCTGCTGACTGGGCGAAATCACACTCGCGTCGGTTCAGGCACTATCGCGGAACGGGCAGTCGCGTTTGATGGCTACACCGGAATCATTCCAAAGGAAGCGGCCACGATTGCGGAAGTCTTGAAAGCGTATGGCTATCACACCTCAGCATTCGGGAAGTGGCACAACACGCCGGCGACCGAAACGACATCGATCGGCCCCAAGGATCGCTGGCCCAATGGTTACGGTTTCGAGCACTTCTACGGATTTCTAGGTGGAGAAACTTCACGGGAACCACGGTTGTTCGAAAACTATGACGCAATTGAGCCGCCGGTGGACGACCCTGAATATCACCTGAGCGTCGACATGAAAGAACGCGCGCTAAAGTGGATTGACGAACAGCAAGCATTCTCGCCGGACAAACCGTTCTTCATGTATTGGGCGCCTGGCGCAGTTCACGGACCGCACCATGTCGCGAAGGAATGGGCCGATCGGTACAAGGGGAAATTCGACGACGGCTGGGACGCCTATCGAGAACGCGTTTTTCAACGTCAGCTTGATTCGGGCATCATTCCGGCTGGCACCAAGTTGACTGCCCGCGATGCAACGATGCCAGCTTGGGACAGCGTACCGGAAGCTCAGAAAGAGTTTCAGTTGCGATTGATGGAGGTGTTCGCCGGTTTCGTCACGCACACGGACGAGCAGATCGGAGCGTTGGTCGACGGTCTTGAGGAACGCGGTCTGAGAGACAACACACTGATCTTCTACATCTTTGGCGACAACGGTTCTAGCGCGGAGGGGCAACAGGGATCGATCAGCGAGTTGCTAGCGCAGAACGGGATTCCGAATACGATTGATCAGCAAATCGCTGCAATGAATGAAGTCGGAGGGATCGAAGCGATTGGCGGGCCGGAGATGGACAATATGTATCATTCCGGTTGGGCGTGGGCAGGAGCGACACCGTTTCGCAGCACCAAACTTGTCGCCGCGCATTTCGGCGGCACACGCAATCCCATGGTGGTTTCGTGGCCAAAAAAGATTGAGCCCGATGCCACGGTCCGAACCCAGTTTCACCATGTGGTGGATGTCGCGCCGACGATTTACGAGTTGCTCGATATCGAGTTGCCCGAGGTCGTCAACGGCTACAAGCAGATGGAAATCGATGGAAACAGTTTCGCGTACACGTTTTCCGATGCGTTGGCGAAAGGGCGAACGAAAACACAGTTCTTTGACAATAATGGAAGCCGCGGGATTTACCATGACGGCTGGTTTGCATCGGCGTTTGGGCCGTTCACGCCATGGAGAGCGGCGGAAGGTGGGTTCGACAAGAATTGGGATTCGGCAACGGACACATGGCAGCTTTACGATTTAAAGAATGATTTTTCGCAAGCGACCGATGTAGCCAGCGATCACCCTGAGCGGCTTCAACGCATGCAGGAGTTATTTCTCGATGTCGCCAGTGACAACAAGGACTTTCCGATCGGTGCCGGCAATTGGCTGCGTCTTCATCCGGCAGACATTCATAAACCAAACTACCGGCATTGGAAATTTGGTCCAAACATTCGACGCATGCCGGAGTTCTCGGCCCCCGGTCTTGGGAAGCAAAGCAGTCGGGTCACCCTTGATTTCGAGATCGGTGATCATGCGAGTGGAGTCTTGTACGCGCTCGGAGGTGCGAGCGGTGGTTTGAGTTTGTACTTGGACGAGGGCCACTTGGTCTACGAGTACAACCTGATGATCATTGAACGGTATCGCGTTCGTTCGGAGCAGGCACTTGCGGCGGGCGAGCATCGGCTGGTGGTGGATTCCGAGATCGCGAAGCCAGGCGCCCCGGGAAGGGTGTCGCTGGAGTTGGATGGTCAGCCATTGATGGAAGTTGATCTGAAACGCACGGTACCACTAGCGTTCACAGCGACGGACACGTTCGACGTCGGAGTTGATCTTGGTTCGCCTGTGTCGCCGCATTACGCGGAACGGCGACCGTTCGAATTCGAAGGCTCGATCGGAACAGTCGAAGTCGAATTGACCGACTGAATTGTCATTGGCGGTTGCGTTGGAGGATCGCGTTGTCGATTCGCGGGTGATTGCTGATGGGGCCGCCGTCGCAAGTTTTATCTGTGTTTTGCTTGCGTGTATGGCCGTGGCCTTGACACGAACGACGATCGGCGGTGAACCGCGGTTCTATCCCGAACCCTCCGCCGAGTGGGTGCGTGTGATCCGCAAAAACTTTCCCTTTCTGTGGCGAGTGCCTTCCTGGCTCAGGTCGTGAATGGACCGATTGCTCGATAAACTAAGCCACTTAGAAACAGTTGACTTGCCTCGGATGCGAACACGGTGTGTGGAATGACGCGTGAAGCTTTCCAAAAAATTTCTGATGAGATGAATGCCCAGGTGATTGGGCAGCAGACGGTCGTGGAGCGATTGTTGATCGCCTTGTTGGCCAATGGCAATGTCTTGATGGAGGGTCTGCCCGGGACGGCGAAGACGCGATCGATCAAAACGCTTTCGAAACTGGTCGAAAGCGATTTCAGTCGCGTTCAGTTCACGCCTGACTTGCTGCCGTCCGACGTGACCGGGTCAGAGATCTACCGAGAGCACAATGGCACATTTGAGTTTCAGCCCGGGCCGCTGTTCGGCAATCTGATTCTGGCGGACGAGATCAATCGTGCCCCGGCGAAGGTTCAGGCGGCACTGTTGGAGGCGATGGAGGAGCGGCAGGTCACGGTCGCGGGGAAGACCCACAAGCTGCCAGACCTATTCCTTGTGTTGGCGACGCAGAATCCGATCGAGCAAGAGGGGACTTACCCGCTTCCCGAGGCACAGATGGACCGTTTCATGGTCTATGTGCAGGTGCCTTATCCGCCAGCCGAGAATGAGTTGTCGATCTTGCGGTTGGTGCGTGCCGAGAACACCGGAAAGTCGACGGAGTCGCCGTCAGCGATTTCCCAAGAGGATGTGTTTTCGGCTCGTGCGGAAGTGAACGCAATTCACGTCGCTGAAACTGCTGAGAAGTACATGGTCGACCTTGTCATCGCATCGCGTGAACCAAAACGATACGGAGACGACATGGCGTCATGGATCCAGATCGGGGCAAGCCCTCGGGCAACGATCGCCTTGGATGCGGCCTCTCGGGCGCGCGCTTGGCTGCATGGAAACGACTTTGTTTCGCCCGAGGATATCCAGTCAGTTGCTCCTGCCTGTTTGGCCCACCGGATTCATCTCTCCTATGAAGCGGAGGCGGCAGGGATGACGCGAGAAGATGTGGTGGGTGAAATATTGAAACGCGTGGCGGTTGCTTAAGTGACAATCGGCTTCGCGTGGTCGATGGTGGAGGGGAAAAAATAGGTCAAAGAGTCATGGGTGCCAACGAGTCTCAAGGCAAAGCGAAGTTGACGGCTAACGTTCATACGTCGTTGGATGAGTTGATTCGCTTGCAATTCGAGGCAAAGGACTTTTCCTTTTTGCCGCGACAACCGGTCGACAGTTTGTTGAGCGGTCGGCATGCGTCGAGGCTTCGAGGGCGAGGACTGACGTTTGAGGAATTGAGACGCTATCGAGCCGGAGATGACATTCGTTCGATCGATTGGCGTGCCACTGCGCGACTGAGAAAAGCCCACGTCCGCGTTTATTCGGAAGAGCGTGATCGACCGGTATTGTTGGTCGTGGACCAACGGACATCGATGTTTTTCGGGAGTGCGCGGACGACCAAAGCGACGCTTGCCGCCGAAGCGGCCGCGCTGACGGCTTGGCGTACCATCGATCGAGGCGATCGAGTCGGAGCGATCTTGTTTGATGATGACGAGATCGTCGAGATCAAGCCTCAGCGGAGTCGCAGCAATGTGCTTCGAATCTGCCATGACCTCGTTCGTTTGAACCAAGCGTTGACAGCGAGTCGAAAACCGACCAGTCCGGGCATGCTAAATGATGCGTTTCGCAGAGCTGTGAACGTGGCGTCGCACGATCATTTGGTTGTGATGATCACAGACTACGGAGGCGATAACGATCGAACGCAAGAATTGACCACGCGTTTGGCGGCTCACAATGATGTGTTGGCAGTTTTGATTTACGATCCGCTTGGGGCTCGGTTGCCTGTTGGCGGGCAAATGGAAGCGACCGACGGTGGGCGACAGCTACCGGTTCCCGAGAGCGCGGGATTCGAAGCCCGGTTTGACTCCGAGTTTCGTCAACGTACCGAAGATCTGAGGGAGCGTTTGAGGGCCATTCGGATTCCGATCTTGCCCCTGTGCACCCATGATCCGGTCGCCGATCAGGTTGCTTCCGCGTTGGGGGGAAGAAAGTGAATCCCGACCCAGCAAGCCTCGGAAATTTGCGCGACATCGTTCCGCCCGATCCCGTCTCCTGGTGGCCTCTTGCCGCAGGATGGTGGATTGTGATTGTCGCCATAGGCCTGGCGATTGCTTTTGGGTTGGCTCGAGGATGGCGAACATGGAAAGCCAACGCCTATCGGCGCGCCGCTTTGGCAGAACTTCAGCAGGCCCGATCGGTGGCGGACGTTGCGACGGTCTTAAAGCGGGTCGCCCTCTGCGCCTTTCCTCGCTCAAGTGTTGCGTCGTTGTCGGGTCAGCGCTGGTGTCGGTGGCTGGAAAGCACAAGCGATGCGCGGATGACCCCTGAGGTCTCCGGTGCGTTGACTCGTGGTCTGTTCGCAGATGAAGATTCCGAGGGAGTGGTTGCTTGCCAAGCGTTCGCGGCGAAATGGATTCAAAGTCACGAGACGCCGAACAAAACAGTGGGCGCGGGCGAAGCCGTGGAACTCAATTTTTCAGGAACACGCCCAGATGGCGCGAGTTCCGAAGAGAAGTCGGAGGGGATTGCATGCTGACGTTCGCCTATCCCTTCCTTTTCTTGTGTTTACCGTTGCCTTTGTTGGTCTGGTGGTTGTTTCCGCCCCTTGCCGAGGACCGCCCGGCCGTGTTGGTCCCGTTCTTGTCGCGATTGCGAGCAGCAGGTGCAGGGGGAGCGACCCGTGAATCACGACAACGTGGAGTCTCGTATGTCGTGAGTGCGATCGTCTGGGTTTGCATCGTGTTCGCACTCTCCAAGCCCCAGTGGTTAGAGCCACCGGTCGAGAAGTCGATTCCGACACGCGATCTTCTGCTGCTGGTCGATCTATCGGGTTCGATGCAGCAGGAGGATTTTACGAATCCAGATGGGAAATCGGTCGATCGCTTGACGGCAGTGAAGGGAGTCCTTGGTGACTTCCTTTCCCGCCGCCAAGGTGACCGTGTTGGCCTCGTCGTGTTTGGAAATGCCGCATTCTTGCAAGTTCCCTTCACAACCGATCTTGCCTTGTGTCAGCAGTTGCTTGACGAAACGGAAGTGGGAATGGCGGGTCCGAAGACGGCGCTCGGTGATGCGATCGGATTGGGAATCCAGTTATTCGAAGACAGCAATGCTCCCACCAAGACGATCATTGCGCTGACGGACGGCAACGATACGGGTAGTGCCGTACCGCCGAATGAAGCTGCTCGCATCGCTGACGATCGTGGAATCACGATTCACACCGTTGCGATCGGTGATCCAACCACGGTCGGTGAAGAAAAGTTGGACCAGGAGTCGCTGCGTGACGTTGCTGCGGCGACGGGCGGCGACTATTTCTTGGCGATGAATCGTGATGAATTGGTTGGTATCTACGAGCGCCTGGACGCCATCGAAACCATCGACGTCAACACGGTTTCGCGTCGACCGCGAACCGATCTCTACTACTGGCCACTGGCTGTCGGTTTGCTGTTGTCATTAGTCGCTCACGCCTGGGTCGCGCTACGCGGCAGGTTCAGGGAGGACAAGCCAGTCGAATCGCTTCGATTACGCGTCAATGCGCGGACGTTCGAGTTGGAGACGGTCGAATCATGAACGTGATTGAGAACTTCCATTTCGTTCGCCCCTATTGGTTGCTGCTGCTGCCGATCGCAGCGCTGCTTTGGTGGCGCCGGCGGCAACTGCAGGATCCACTCCGTGGTTGGCGAAGAGTGATGGATGCTAGGCTGTTGAATGCGTTGACTGTTGGTGATGGTACGGTCGGGCATTGGCGCGAACGTGGCCTGCTGTTGGGTTGGTTGCTGGCGGTGATCGCGGTAGCCGGTCCGACTTGGCGTCCCGAGCCCTCGCCGTTTGCGGATGACCCGATTCCTGTGATGGTATTGCTGCGAGCGGGCGAGTCGATGGATCTGGAAGACATGTTGCCAAGTCGTATGGAGCGGGCGCGGCTCAAAGTGACGGACCTGGCTGCCGCTAGGAAAGGCCAACCGATGGGATTGATCGCCTATGCTGGTTCGGCACACCTTGTCTTGCCTCCGACGCGTGATACGGCCGTCGTCGCGTCCATGGCGGAAGAGATCAGTCCAGACATCATGCCCAAGTTGGGTGATGATCTTGCCGCCGCACTTCGGCTAGCCGATCGAACTCTCGGTGAGGGGCGTGGATCGGTCGTCGTCGTTGCCGACGATGCAACCACCGCCGAGGCCGAGTCGCTGGAGCGTTTTCGAACAGAAGCAGGTTTGCCGGTGTCGATTCTTGCAGTCGCTCGCGATGGTACGCCGGAGATGGACCATCTTCGCGAGGCCAGCCGTGAGTTGGGGGGCAAGCTGACGGCATTGACTCCAGATGCCACGGATGTTGAAGCGATCGTTCGTCAGACGGCCAATGCTCCCGTCCCAGTTGCCGTTGCGGGCGCGGGACAACGCTGGGCCGAAATGGGATGGTGGATCGTTCCGGTGATTGCGCTCCTGTCCTTGAGCGTGTTTCGTCGAGTTCAGCAGATCAATCCCGAGGAGGTTGAGCTGTGAAGAGTCTTGCGAGCGTTATCGCCGTTGTCGTAACGCTGTCCGGGTGGCAGTGGTGGTTCACGCCTGATCAACAGGGCGATCGACTGATGGCTCGGGGCGAGTTCATGGCTGCCGCAGATGTGTATCGTGATCCGATGCGAATCGGCACTGCCTACTATCGAGCAGGAGAGTTCGAAAAAGCAGAGCAGGCCTTTGCTCGGTCAGCGACGTCGGAAGCGGAGTTCAATCGTGGGAACTGCTTAGTCCTACGAGGCAAATACACGGATGCGGTCGGTCGGTACGATCGCGCTTTGGACCTCCAGCCTGATTGGAAAGACGCGACCATCAATCGACAGATCGCATCCTTGCGGGCGAAACGGATGGAACAGAAGGGAGGCGAAATGGGAGACCAAAGAATCGGCGCGGACGAGATTCGTTTTGACAAGAAAAAAAACGATGCGGGACAGGAGACCGAAACGGAAGGGGCGGCACCTCTTTCGGACTCCGCGATGCAAGCCCTTTGGTTGAGGAAGGTGCAGACCAAGCCTGCCGACTTTCTGCGATCGAAATTCGCTTACCAGCTGTCTCTCGGTGAGGAGACCTCGCCGTGATTGCTGGACACCGTCATAGGCTGATGATTTTGTGGTTGGCAGGTGCCTTCGGAGCTACCGGTTCCCTGCACGCAGCCGAAACCGTTCGCGCCGAACTCGGTGTCGAAACTGCGTGGACCGGGCAAGCCGTGCCATTGATTGTGACTCTCTATTCACCCGGCCCATTCAGTGGGACAGCATCGTTCGATCTGCCGAAAATTGCTCGCACGAACTTCGTGCTTCAGGGTAGCCCGTTGGTCGGCAGTGAAACCGTGGAAGGGGATTCGTACATCACTCAGCGACATGAGTTGATGCTCTACACGCAGCAATCGGGAAAGGTCGTGATTCCACCTTTTGGCGTTCGATTTGCCGGTGCGAAATCGTTCACCACAAAGCCCGAGCCCATGGAGGGAATGACGACGGAGCTTGCGTTCGAATCCAAGCGTCCACCAGGAACCGAGGGGATGTCAATGGTCGTTTGCGCGACGCAGATGGAAGTCGAACAAACTTGGAAGCCGAGTGACGTGACCAACCTGAAGCAGGGTGACTTGATCATCCGGCAAATCAGTCGTGAAGCCGACGGTACAACAGCGATGATGTTGACACCCATCCAGCCGGTCGCTGAGGAAGGGGTGCAAGCGTATCAAGGCCGCCCGGAGGTCGAAGATATTTCGGTGCGCGGTGTGACGGAGGCCAAACGCGTTGATACCGTTCGCTACCAGTTTCCTCAGGCGGGCCAATTTGCGATTCCATCGATCGAACTGACGTGGTGGGATCCCGATCAGGAAGAGCTTCAACGCAAGACATTGGACGGTCTGCAAGTATCGGTCGCGGTCGATCCTGATGCTCCGAAATCGGATGCCGCCGCGCCGGCAAAAGAGTCCAAGCGGTCTTCTTTGTGGCTGTTTCTATTCCTGGTCAGCGGAATTGCAATCGCTGCCGCGAAGCCCGTGCTTGCGCTCGTGCGTCGCGCGCGTGAGCGGTATCACCGTCCAGAGTCGGTCGCGATCCGCGAGTTGAAGGCAGCTTGTCTTGATGATGACGCATCGGCTGCTTATGTCGCATTGCTGTCGTGGTGGCGTTACAGCGACGTCAATGTGGGCCAGGGACTTGAGCAAGCGATCGAGCAGTCAGACAGTGAAACGCTCGTGGTCCAGTGGCGTCAGCTATCGAGCGGTTTATATTCGCGGGACAACGATGAAAGTCGTTGGAAGGGATCGTCATTGTGGAATGCGTTCGACTCGTGGCGACGTGATTGTGAACGCTTCGGCGAACGCCAAGATCGCAATCGTTTGCCCAGCCTGAATCCGCCGCTTCCGTCGCGGACGTCATCATCTTGAATTTGCCGGCGCATCCGCGGGGAACCTCACCATCACCCATGTCAGTCTGTGGAGGGATCGTTGCATGACCGTCGAAGTACATGAAGCGGAGCAACGTTCGCTGAAACCCGCGTTGTGGGCAAACCTATTCATGGGAGCCGCGGGGGTGACGGCCGCCCTGATGTCCAACGCATCGGCGTTAATGTTGGACGGTTTGTTTTCCGCCGTCAATTTCTCCGCTGCTTTAATCGCGGCCAAAGTCGCGAGATCGATTCAACGCAAACCTGCGTTGATGCGGCCATTTGGATATGAAATCGACGAGCCGGTTTACGTCATGTTTCGCTCACTCGTCTTGATTGGGCTGATCTTGATGGCCAGCTTCGTCGCATGCAACAAGATCTTTCGTTACGTCACGGTGGGTGAGGCGGCGCCCGTGCGACTCGACTGGATCGTCGGTTACATGGCATTGATGATTGTGATTTGCGTTTCGCTCGCACTCTGGCACCATCGGAACTGGATCTCGACGGGGCGACGAAGCAATCTATTGAAGACGGAAAAGTCGGCCGCTGTCATTGATGCGGCGCTGAGTGGTGCGGCAGGGATTGCTTTCCTCGTTATCTCTTTACTGCAAGGGACGAAGCTCAATTTCTTGGTTCCGGTTTCTGATTCGATCGTCGTCTTAGGCTTGTCGGCGTACATGGTGTCCGGACCGATCGGAATGTTCATCCGTGCCCTGAAAGAAGTCGTCGGCGAAGCCGCGGACGATTCCATTCAAGATCGGTTGCGGGAATCGTTGACTTCGGAGATCAATCCTCGTGCCTTCAAGCTGCTGGAGTCGACCGCGACGCCTGTGGGACGCTCACTTTTTGCCGTCGCTTATTTGGAGCCTCTAAGACCGATGGGTGCCGCCGAACTGGATCGTGCGCGGGACGTCTTGCTGCTGAGTTGCCAGCGGGCATTTGCGATGCCGTTGAGAATGGAGTTCGTCTTTACCGCGCGACGTCCCTTCGAAAGTCCTTCCGAAGAGGCTCATGCGTCGGAATCCGGAGAGGGTGACTCTGGGGGCAGCGATTCCGAGGGCGGCGATTCCGGGGGCAGCGATTCCGGAGATACGGTAAGAGTTTCCGATTGATTCTGAACTCTTGGGGCC
>JBPCVD010000446.1:0-5938 GCA_051010815.1 Rubripirellula sp. | reverse complement strand
GGTGTCGGCGCCACGTCGGCCAGCGGCCCACCGTAGGCCGAGATCGCCTTGATGGCATGATCATCAGAAAAGATGAACAAAATGTTGGGGCGATTCTCTGCTTGTACACGTCCAGCAATCGTGCAGGTGATTAGCGTCGCAGCGAACAGAAGGTGGCGAACTCTGGGCGTCATGTTGAATCGGAGCCTTGTGATTCGAATGGGAGCGGGTTTGCGCTCGATGGAAAGATGATCGTCGATTGTAGATGCCGATCACCGAATTGGTCGAGTCAATTGGTTGGCAAGTCGTTCCGGCATTTTTAGCGTTTGATCGACTTTGCCAGTGCGACGTGCATGATCCTGCTTGGGCGCTCGATAGAAGGAGACGCAGTTTTTGGCCTACTTTGAATCGGAGTCGGGCCACTTCGTCAGCGAGCGGCCATTGGAGTCAAGCAACTGAAGATCCGCGATCGTTGCTTCACCAGGTCCATCACCGATATCGAGACGAAGCTGAAACAGACGTTCCTTTGTCTCCAGAGGCAGATTGATCGATTGCCATTCGTTGTCTGATCGAACGGGAAACTTGACGCTGATTCCGCGCGGAAGTGTTGTTTCAGGGTCGGTGGTATAGAACGCCTCGCCGGTGGTGTTCGCTTTGCTTTTGAGCTTGAACGTCAGTCGATAGGGGCCGTCGGCGAGCTCCAAACGCCTTAGGTCCATCGCAATGCCAGGGTCTTCGCCACTAAAGGTTAGATTCAACTGGTCACCTGCGATTTCAAGGCGTGTATTCTTTCTCGCTCGTATTCCACGACCCCGCGATCGTTGAGATCCGACCGAGTTGCGTTCATTCGTCTTGGCAGCCGCGCGACTCTTCTTGCGGACGTAGTCGCCCGGTGTTTCGGCTTCAAAGTTGGTCCACTCACGATGCCGATGGGGAAGTTTCGCTGGCTGAACCGGCGCCCGAGATTTGGGTGATGCATGCAGGACGTTTTGCGCCATTTCGTGCCAGGTCGCGATCATTTTCTTCAATCGCAATGGCTCCGACTCCGCCAAGTTGTGTTGTTCGGATCGATCTTGGTCCACGTTGTAAAGTTCCCACGTCGTCCCTTGGAAACTGACTAACTTCCAAGGCCCGTCACGGAGACCGCGGTCCGAGGAGAACAGCAGATGGATCGGGGGACGCGATTGGATACGCTTGCCATCGAATATGGGCTTCAATGAGATTCCCGACACAGGACGTAACTCGCGCCCCTCCCACTCGGTGGGAATCTGACTTCCGGAGATATCGGCTAGCGTCGGAAGGACGTCTATCAGGTGCGCTGGGTCGGTGACGAGAGAACCATGCGGGAGCTTCAAACCGTCGGGCCAATGGACGATACCCGGTGTCGAGACGCCACCTTCAAATTGATTTTGCTTGTAGTAGCGAAACGGACTATTGCGAGCCCATGCCCAGCCCGTGGAATCTCCGAAAGCCGTTGCGGCGTTGGTGGGTTTGGCATTCAATTGTGGCTGACGGCGATCATAGGGGCAGGCACCGTTGTCCGAGACGAACAGGATCATGGTATTGTCAAGTTCGTTGTTTGCTTTGAGGTCCGCAACGAGTCGCCCAATCTCTTGGTCGACTCGATCGATCATCGCAGCGAGCGTCGTCATTCGATTGGCTTCGTAATCACGCTTCCATGGCTCCATCGTTTCCCAAGCTGGCACATGCTCGGGACGCGGGCTTGCGACCAGCGACTCCGGAAGGATGCCCAGTTGCTTCTGTTTCGCGACTCGATCTTTGCGAACGGCATCCCATCCTTGGTCATAGCGTCCTTTGTACTTCTCGTAGTCCTCTGCCAACGCATGAAGCGGTGCATGGGGTGCATTGAACGCGACGTACAAGTACCAAGGTTGTCCCGTTTTTCGAGCTTGCTGCAGAAACTTCAATCCAAAGTCAACGTTGGCAACCGTTGTGTAGAAGCCATCCTTGGGAACGGTCCACGGTTCTCCGTTGAGTCGAAACGTGGAGTCTCCGGAAAAGTAGTTGCAGGCACCGCTGAGATGTCCGAAATACTGTTGGAAACCAAAGTCTGTTGGCTGTTCCTTTAGATGCCACTTGCCGGTCATCGCCGTCGCGTAGCCAGCGTTTCCAAGGACTTCGGCTGAAGTCACGGCATGGGACAAGGCCGTGTCGCCCGCGGCGATGCAGTATTGTCCCGTCAGCAGAGAGACTCGCGAGGAATGACACTTCGCCGTGTTGTAGAACTGCGAGAACCGAACGCCATTTTCGGCCAAGGCATCCAGATTCGGTGTGTCGATCTCGCCGCCGTAACAGCCGATGTCCGAGAACCCAAGGTCGTCCACCATCATGACGACAATGTTCGGACGTTCATCAGCCTCGGCGAACGGCGAAGGGATCGCGAAGCAAGCGAATGCGGCGAAAAGGAATCGAGACGCGCCAGTCATGATTGCGTTGGTCATCGTTGTGTCGTGGGAGGTTGTGGTCGCCGATGCAATGTTAGCGGAGCAATATTGCCAGGCATTTGAGTTTCGACATCCGTATCGAGAGTGTCACGTTTTCACGGGCGATGTTGGCGCTCGCTCGAATGCAACCAAAGTATCGCGGATGCGATTCGAGCCCTCGCCCTCATCAAACGTAGTTGGAGGGTGCGAGTCCTAAGGAGATTGTATCGGAAACTCTCGAAGATGCCGTCGAGCGGCAAAGTTGCGACGAGAACCGGACTCTGCGCCCCAGAGCGTGGTGGGACTGTCCTACAATGTTAATCTAAGCCACCCCGAAATCCGAAGTTGCACGTCCGTCAATGCACGAGTGAACGCGTTGTGAGTTGAATTCTAACATCGGTCGGCAGGTCACGGACGTGTGGCATTGGAATTCGATGTCGATCACGGCGAATGCTCGAATGAGCGTTTGCCGTCGCACGGCAGGCCCCTGGAAAAGCAGCTGCATGAAAACTCATTGTGTCATTCTGGTGACGATGGCTCTGGCGTCGATCGCTCACGCAGATCAGCGTACGAACGTGCTATTCATCGCCGTGGACGATTTGAGACCTGAGCTTGGTTGCTACGGTTCTGAGATCGCGATTACGCCGAACCTTGACGCGTTGGCGGGTGACGGGTTGCTCTTCAATCGCGCGTACTGCCAGCAAGCGATCTGCAGTCCCTCTCGAGCTAGTTTGATGACGGGGGCGCGTCCTGACACGATTGGCGTCACCGAAAACTACACCTATTTTCGTGATCTCAATCCAGACATCGTCACGCTGCCCCAGCATTTTTGGGCCAACGGCTACGAGACGGTGAATTGCGGAAAGATTTACCATGGCAAGTACAACGATCCTGAGAAATCTTGGAGTCGGCTGCCGAGTCGAAAAAAGATGCCACGCGGCTTGTCTTCACCGATTGGTGTCGGAGGCTACGCACTTGCCGAGAATCGGGAGCTCGTTGCCGAGAAAAAGAAACGGTTTGGCGAAAACGCACACAGTGCTTTGCTGAAGGGGCCCGCCTATGAAGCTGCCGATGTGGCCGATCAAGTCTTTGAGGATGGGTACAACACCGACTTGGCCATTGCGACGTTGAAAGACATGCTTCAGTCGGGCCAGGAACCGTTCTTCCTTGGACTCGGCTTCAAGAAGCCGCATCTGAACTTCGTGGCTCCCAAGCGTTACTGGGATCTTTACGATCGAGAGGAGCTACCTGCGGGGACGTACTCCGATGCACCCAGCGATGGTGCAGCGATGGGTCTGCACGCATCCTTTGAACTGCGAACTCGTCACGGCATCCCCAAGTATGGACCGATCGGGCCGGACCTGTCGCGAACGCTGCTTCACGGGTACTTGGCGTGTACCAGTTACGTTGATGCACAAATTGGCCGAATGCTTCAAGCCTTGGACGAGGCAGGAGTTCGCGACAACACGATCATTATCGTTTGGGGCGATCATGGTTGGCATCTTGGCGACCTCGGGATCTGGGGCAAAGCGACCAATTATGAAATTGCGACTCGCGTTCCCTTGATGATTTGGACTCCCGACATGCCGGACCAGCACCGCGGCCGTAAAACGGAAGCTCTGGTCGAACTCGTCGACATGTATCCGACTCTGTGTGATCTTGCTGATATTCAGATTCCCGAGCACTTGGAGGGGCTTAGTTTCGCACCCCTTCTGCAGGATCCTCAGCAGCGTTGGAAAACGGCCGCATTCAGTCAGTATCCCAATCCTGCGTTGCGTGAATGGGCCGCGAACCCGATCACACCTGATATGCGGGAACTCTTTTTCGGCCGGCTCATCGAAGATGTCGAGTCGGGCATCATTGAGCAGCAGGGAAGCAAGTGGGACCGCGAATTGTTCGAGAAGGATTTGATGGGCTACACGATGCGGACCGAGCGGTACCGTTTGGTCGTTTGGAAGGACGTGAAGCATCCAGAGGATCAGCCGCTGTTTGTAGAACTCTACGATCATCAACTTGACCCTGACGAAACCGAAAATGTATCCAAGCAGCGTCCTGAAGTGCTTCAGAAACTAATGGCCCAGTTCAATATGGGATGGAGGGGGAGCCTTCCGCCAGACGTTCGGTAAACGTTTGTGGCTGCCGTGCGGTGCATCGAACGGAGCATCGAACGGTGCATCACACCTCGCGTAGGTTCTTTGAGAGTGTCGTCGCAGGCTGCCGGCGTGACCCGTACGTAGACTCGTCTCGATCCCCAAACGATCCCCCTGCTGTTGACCCTTCATCTGAATCTTCGCTTGTCCTGCGAATTCCATTTGATTCGGACGAAATAGCCAAGTCATCGTTCAACGAGCGTGAACAAGGGGAGAATGCAATACTTCAAAACCAGTTTTTGCGAGCAATGAATAACATGATTCGATTTTCCGCCTTGTCCTTGCTGTTCTTCTTGGGAATCGACTGCGTCGCCGACGAGGCCTATCGCGTCATTGCGCCGAATGGAAAGACACAGCAGGTGATCTGCATCACCGTCGATGTGGTTGGTGACAAGGTTTCGATTTCGCAGTTGGCTCCCGCAGATTTACCCTTTGGGCCTTCCGGTGTTGCATTGAACGCCGCAGGTGACAAGGTCATCGTCCACAAGTCGGGCAAAGACGACACGTCGGCGGCAACCCTCGAGATTGCGGAGGATGGCAACCTTCAATTGATTGGGACCTCGAAGTTGTCAAATCCTTCGGGGTACACAAGCGTCGATCGCAGCGGGCAATATTTTATGACGGTCAGCTATGGCTCTGGCGCGATTGCCGTCTACAGACTCCGCGAGAACGGGACCGTAGGCGAAGAGACGCAATCGCTACAGGTCCCACGAAAAGAGTCGCATTGCATTCTTACAACACGTGACAATCGATTCGTTTATATCCCGTGTGTGAAGACCAATAACGCTCTCTATCAATTCGCATTTGATGAAGCCACAGGGCGTCTTCGTCAGCTTGAACCGTTCGATGCAATGCCACCGGCAATGTTTGGTCCAAGGCACGTTGCGTACCACCCAACTCTTCCCATCGCCTACTTCAGCAACGAGCAACAGCTTGGTGTAAGCGTCTATGAAATCGGAGCCAACGGCCAACTTACCGATCGACAACACGTGTCGACGATGCCGCGGCGTTCCCCGTTTGTGCAAGGGACACGAGGACTTCATGCCTCGGATTTGGTGGTGTCTCCGAATGGCGAACGTCTTTATGTGGCCGTTAGAGACTTCGTTGGAAAGGAGGATAGTGCTTTTACGTTTCAGGTGGAGACGGACGGCAGGTTGCGTCAGATTGCTCGAACAAGAGTCGGCGACATTCCCTGGAAGCTGGCGATTTCACCAGGTGGCGAACATCTTCTAGTCAGCGAGTCGGCCGATCATAAACTCTCGATCTTCAAGACGGAGGAGGATGGGGCTTTGTCGCGGGTTGCTCAAATCGACTGGGGAATTGCGGCTCGCGACATGGTCGTCGTGGCATCGCATTGATCCACGC
>JBPCVD010000445.1:0-7585 GCA_051010815.1 Rubripirellula sp. | reverse complement strand
GGTTGGCAGAACGGGTCGCAGAGAGTGTTCGAACTGCGTTGCCATCCCGCAACTAGGCGTATAGGCTAGCGCTTTCGGCCGCCTTGCGGCCACTGCCTTCTCGCCGTGCGAGTAACGGTCCCAAATTCCGACCACCCATCGAACACCCGCCCTCGTAGCTCAGCTGGATAGAGCAGCGCATTCCTAACGCGCAGGTCACAGGTTCGAATCCTGTCGGGGGTACTTCGTCCGGTCATCTCTAGACGAGACACGAGCCTCACCGTCGCGTATTCTGATACTCTGAGATACCGGGAGCAACGCTCTCACCAAGACTCTCTGTCAACAAAGACGTTGCGACAAACTTACGAAATAGAGCTAGTTCGAAGAGGGTTGCTTTCGGCGTACTTCATTGGGTGGGCTCGCTGCGACATCGTGGATCGCAGATACAAAGCACGGTCTCCATCCGGAAGCGTGGATGGGTTGGGGTAATCCTGATGCCAAGAATATCTTTGGACTCACGGATCCAAATCACCGCCCAACTTAGCTCAGCATTTTCCCATTGGTCGTCACGTTACCGCCCGAGCTTCTTGGCAGCGATTCTCTGAGCGCTCGCGAACGCCCGATCCCCACCACGCCCACGTGTGGTCTTGTACATGATTTTGGCGACGATGCGACAGAGGATGGGGTGTCGAGAATTCTTACAAGCGCATTGCATTTCCTGAAGGTAGCGGCGATCGCAGGCTGCCTTGTCCGCACCCAGCGTGTCGTAGCACGCGTCATGACGTCGACAAGCAGGCCGAAAATCTGCGCCCCCGACACCTTGCGGAACCAAGTATCTCAACGGTCCCGTCATCGAATCGGGTCCGCACGGTCGTGCCGGATCTACCGCCAAGGCCGGCGAGGCAATGGCAAGAATCAGAAGCATGGGTGCAGCTTGAAGAAGCAGACGATTCGTCATCTCGGGGCGTCCAAGTAAGGGAAACAGAGCCCCAGACGCGTCAGTATCGCCCGCTACGTGATAACAGCGTGCGCGATAAGCCCCAGGAGCGAGATACACGCTAGTCCGCCCAGGTTGTAAAGCAAGGTCGTTTTCAAGAACCAAATCGTGTCGATTTGCGACAGTCTGCGTTCGTCATCAAGGGTTTGAACACGCCGGCGCGTGCAGTCGAAACCGCAGAAAAAGATGTAAGCAACAACGAGCACAAATGCCAATGCAGAACATGCGATCGCCATTCCCATCAACATCGTGTTTTGACCTTCGTCCGTTAATGTCATTGATCCAATCCAGTAGTCGTAGTGCGCGCCAATCGCGAGGACTCCGAGAATGGAGAAGTAACGTCCAGTCATCTGGCGAAGCTCAGTACCGAATCGGTGCAAGTTCGCCGTCAAACGTCCGCCATTGGACTGTGTGCTCTGTCGACGTTTCAAATTGCTCAACTGCATCAAGATGTAACGTAGATCTGAAAACCAGAACCGAATTGCCGGAAATGCGAACAACCCTCCCATCACCACGATGTAGTTGTTGAGCGAGTAGATCAGATAAGGCCGATAGGGGACTGCCTCAGCTTCGGGTGTCGTTTGAATTCCGTGATCAAGGCCCCATTGAGCCAGAGATGCAGGCGCACGCGACACGGTCAATTGCCGTGTCCCTTCCATCACCACAAAGGCACCGATGACGACAAGTATGACGATCCGCAGCATGCAGACGGACCGCCCCCAATTTCGATAATCGAAAAACGTTCGAATCTCTCGAGTGAACTGGGTACCCAAAATCAACACGGTCAGCGACACGTAGAGCCAGGCCCTGAGCAACTCAATACTAAAACCGACGCCACGGTGCACCGCTGGGTCCCCCAAGCGATCAAAACGAAGTTGCCAGGTTGGCGTGGACATCGGCCCGAAGTAGGCCATTGCTAAACTGATCGAAGCCACCAACGTCAACGTGGTCGTCACGGTGACGATTCGCGCCAAAATCGGTTTCGGCTGTGTGACGTTTCGAGTCCAGCGTTTCCCCTCAACCGATTCCGTTCCGCTGTGCCCACCCGTGCTGTGCCCATTCGTGCTGTGCCCATTCGTGCTGTAATCATGCGAAGGGTGATCGCCTGTCCGGTTTTCGGACTCCTCGGTGTGCACGTCCTCGGTGACACGAATCGGCAGTGTTTCACAAAACGGCTCGAGGTCCGACGCGAACTGCAGTGCAGATGCCGGGCGGTCATTCGGATCCTTCGCTAGCGTCTGCTCAACCACGGCTGCAAAGGATCGAGGTACATGGGGATTGATCTGATCGAGCGGCGTCGGTGGCTGATGATGATGCGCTTGCATCAACTGAGGAAGGGAAACATGATCCAACTGGTTGAATGGTGCGTTACCCGTCAACAACAGGTAAGCCGTGCATCCCAGCGCATAGAGATCCGACTGCGCGTTAGCCAATCTTGCATCGTGCCACAACTCAGGCGCTAAGAAAGGCGCCGTGCCAACGAGATCACCATCGTTGGTCACATGCGAACTTCCCCCCTGCAAACTCGCCACACCCAAATCAAGCAGTTTCGCAACACCTCGATCTGAAACAATGATGTTGGAAGGTTTGACATCGCGGTGGATGATATGGGCCGCATGAGCGTGTTGGAGTCCGAGGGCAACCTGGCGAATGATCTCCGCGGCGTTACCAGCACTGAAGGGACCTTCCTGACTTACCCGCCGCTGCAAGTCCGCGCCCGCGACATACTCCATCACCAAGTACATCTCATCGCCGTCGACACCGGCATCGCTGGCAAAAACGACGTTCGGGTGTGACAGACCGCCCATCGCTTGAATCTCTTGCTCAAAACGTTCGCGGGCTTTGGGCGAAGTTCGACTGGCACGAATCAGCTTGAGGGCATAGAGCCTTTGTTTGAATTGGAGGTGTCGCGCCAAAAAGACTTCGCCCATGCCTCCTCGTCCAATTCGACGAATGGTCTCGTAGTTGCCGTAGGTGGCAAGCGGAGCACGACGACGCTTTGAGTCGTTCTTTGAGGCCGGCGGAAGCGAGTCGGCCGGAGGCGGCGAGAAGTCACCGAGGCTTGTGACGAAGGTGTCGGATTCCGGATCACTGATGTCGAAGTCGTAGTTGGTTGCTAGTGGATCGTCATCGCCCTGCGTCTCGAGCTGATAATCATTCGCTGGTTTCCGATCGTCATCCGCAGCTTCCGTGCTCTCATTCGATAGCTCCGTTTCACCGTCCGGTAGACGCTGGTGGTCCCGGACGCCGTGCTTTCGGTGAGATCCACTCGAGGGCATCAGGCGACTCGACGTTGAAGAGTATGCCAAGTTGTTTCGACAAGATCATGATACCATCGGCCCGATCGCGATGGCTCAGTTTCGGAGCAGTCTCTCACCCGCTTCGTTCGAAGGGAGTTTGGAGCGACGATCAGATGAACAGATGCTCTCGTACGCACTTGTTTTTATATCGAACTGAGATCCTGCTCGTTTGTCAGTTCTGCCAAAATTCGGTCAGGGGCGCTGGTTCGGCAACCCAATCCGAATACGTCCCACGCAGAGACTTTGCATGATTTCGGGCCGGAAGTACCTTGCCAGCATCCGTCCCTATTGATTTTCATTACGATAATTATCGATGGCCAATCCTTATCAAGCACCGATTGACGCCGACCTTGCTCAGAATCTTTCGGCAAGAACTTGGCCGTTGAACACGAGAGAAGCGAACGCTATCCAACGTGGTCTCGATGCCGCCTGCATCGGCTATCGACTCTTGGCCGGGAGCCTCCTCGTTGCCCAACTCCCGGGCCTCTTTTTTCCGAACGCCGCGCCTCGTGTTTCGATACTTTCACACGCGATTGCCGGGCTTGGTTTGATCCTTGTCATGGTGGGACTGGTTCGCTGGGGTACGGTTCGTGGACCTCAGCGAATGCTCTCCTTGATCGCACTGGCAATCGGCGTATTCTCGGCGACGTTATTCACACCGTACGTCATCGCGATTGATCGTGGGCAACCGGTCACCGGACTGTTTCACTTGCTGGGCGCCACAGCACTGGCGATGCTGCTGACATCCCAGGCATTGACTGCGATTGTGCTACGCGCTTGGGCGTGGAGGAAACGACTCGGGAAATGCGTGCATGCTTGCGATTTCGCGGTGCTTTGCTTCGCTACCTGTGCCGTTGCCAATACGACGATTGCCATGACCCGCACGTCTGCCACTGGAGATGCACTGTTTGTAATCCGCGCAGTGGCAGGTTTCAGCGCAATCTTGCTGTTAACGGCCTGCCTACACATCACGCGACGTCATTGGCGCGACTCCGAAGAGGCAACGACGACTCAGCAGCACGCGTCGCTCCCAAACAAGCCCATCTCAGATCCACAGGAACACTAGCGTGTGTGCCAGCCGCGATATCTCGCATTTGAGATCTTCCATTGCGGATACTAGCGAAATGCAACGCGTACATGAATGGGCAATCGAGGATCAGTCCGTTAGAACCTCAGGTCTGAATTGAATCGATGCAACGGATCCTACACGGAGCAGTCCTTTGAGCGGATCGTGGAGAATTGGCACGCTGTCGGGAATCGGCGTCTACTTGCATTGGACGTTCCTGATCCTGCTGGCTTGGGTCGGTCTAACTCATTACGCGCGCGGCGATGATTTCACCGATACGTTTCATGGTTTTGTATTTATCATCGCCCTCTTTGGCGTGATCGTCCTCCATGAACTGGGCCACGCATTGGCCGCTCGACACTACGGAATCCCTACCAAGGACATCACGCTGCTTCCGATCGGTGGCGTGGCGAGACTGGAACGGATGCCAGAAGATCCGAAACAGGAATTGGTGGTCGCGATCGCTGGACCGCTGGTGAACGTCGCATTGGCTTTGTTTTGTGCAGCCGGCATCGCGGTGTTGGCGGGTGTCTCAAATTTTGGTTCCGTCATGTCCCGAGGTGTCGATGATCTCGGCTTTGTGACGGAAGACTTCGCCGCCGTTCCGGCACTGAGTCAGACCGCGTTGGTCGGTGTCAGCTTCCTCTCGAAAATGTTGGTCGTCAACGTCGTGTTGGTCCTCTTCAACATGCTTCCAGCCTTTCCGATGGATGGTGGAAGGGTTCTGCGGGCCCTGCTTGCGATGCGAATGGACTACGTTGCTGCGACACAAATGGCAGCGTCCGTTGGTCAGGGCATGGCGATCCTGTTCGGCTTACTGGGCTTGCTGCTCAATCCCTTTCTTGTGTTCATCGCTCTGTTCGTTTGGATGGGTGCAGCATCCGAGGCCTCGATGGTACAGGTGCGTTCTGGCCTGCAAGGGATTCCAGTGTCCCAAGCGATGATCAGGCAATTCGAATCGGTCTCTCCTGACGACCGTCTTCAAGACGCAGCCGACCACATCATCGATGGCTTTCAACATGACTTTCCCGTTCAGAAAGACGGGCAGTTGGTGGGCGTTTTGACCAAAACGGATTTACTGCGGAGTCTTGCAACCGCGGGAGGCCAAGCACCTGTTCGCGAGGTGATGCGTCGTGATTTTGAAACCGCAGCACCCCGCGATATGCTTCAAACGGTGTTTCTGAAGCTGCAGGAAGGGAATTGCTACACGATTCCCATCATCGAAGGGAACACGCTTGTGGGCATCATCACGATGGAAAACATCGGCGAGTATCTGGCGATCCATGGCGCAATGAAGACGAAACGTCAGACGCGCTGATTCGAATCGAGGCCTGGACCGTCGTCGAGCTCACCGAGCGCTTCGAACACGGCCCGAGAAGCTTCAGCTTCTCGCTCTGCCGCATCATCCTCGTCAGCTAACAGAAAGGAAATCGGCGATGAGGCAGTCATCGTGCGGAGGCTGATCGGCTCGAATTGCTCGAACGCATCGGCCCTCTCAAACCCTCTCGCGATCCGAACCGCATTATCTTCGCCGGTCCACTGGATCATGTCGGACGTCGTGTGCCACTGACTATTGGGATTGTTCGCGTAGATCCTGGCGATGTCCTCGCCACCAGCAATCGCGTGCCCGATGGTCGACTCAAATCCACGAGCGCTCACCTGATAATTGGGACCCGAAATGATCGAGCGTCCTTCGGAGATGCTGAGCGTATCATCTCCCGCCGAATCGAAGATTTCAGCGACATCATTGCCACCGGCGTTGGCGTAGGCGTAGACGCGCTCAAATCCGTAAGCGAGCTGAAAGTGCTGATCCGATCGCATACTTGAAAAGCGTGGGCGGACGGAAAGTGAGTCATCGCCGACGCCGTCATGAAGGAACGCTGTATCGGTTCCACCGGCGGTGGCATGCACATAGACCCTTGGAACATTGGAAACCTCAAACTCAAATCCAATGCCCTTCAAGATTGTCCTGCCGGGGTGGGACGTCAGCGTGTCGGACGTCGTAGCATCGTACAGCGATGCTCGATCGGGACCTCCGCCGCCATCGAAACGTAATTGCTCAAACCCTCGAAGTTCGATTTGCAACTCGTTTGTGGTCAGACTATTTCCGACGTTTGAATCTGGACGCAATATCAGCCGCTCGGCATTCTCCGATCCGATGATTCGCAACTCGTCTTTACCGCCTGCGACGTCAATCACCAGCGGCTGATCTAACGAGAGTTCGCCCAAGGGAATTCGCTCGCCGTTCAAACGTATCTTGATTCCGTCTCGCAAGTCCACCTCCACTTGCTCCGCGGAATTCGATCCCAAGATCAGGCCATCCGACATAAGCGAGTCACTTCCGTCGAAGGGGGCTGCCAGGCTGGCGATCGCCGCTTCGAGATCCAATGTGTGGTAATTCACACCGGTCTCCGCATCGAACGACTCGATTGCCGTGGCCCGCAACACATCAAGGACCTCTGCTGCTGTGGGTTCAAGACCACGCTCGAGCATGGCTTGGCGAATGAGCATCGAAGCACCCGCTGCTTGGGGCGTCGCCATGCTGGTTCCGTCCAACACCGCATAGTCGTCAATGTTTCCATCCCAGCCGTAAACATGATCGGGGACCGCACTGGTGATCGCTTCGCCCCGCGTTGCAAATCCGCCTGACTCACGCTGTGCAAACCGGCTCAGCTCGCCTTCATCATTCACGGAGGCAACGGAGACAACAGAGGGACTCGAAGCCGGGTACAGCACGCCCGATTGCGTTTCTTCGCCATACAGATTCCCGGATGCGGCAAAGACAAGAATGTTGCTTTGACGCAGTAGTTCCAACTCGTCCTCCAGCATCCCGATCGCCTCGGTGTGATTCGCTTCACTCAAGGCTGCACCGACAGAAAGATTGACGGTTGTGATGGGAGCATCGAAAGCATTTTGATTTGCATGCACCCATTGCAAGGCGGACTCGATCCAGGCGAGTTCACCCGCACCTTGGTCGTCAAAGACCCGCAAAGCCACAATGTCGGCGCCGGGCGCGGCGCCAATATGATCCTGAGCTTCTCCGGCAAGCAGTGCAGCAACATGCGTCCCGTGGTAACCGGCTGGACCGTCGTCATAGGGATTCGCATCGTTCTCAGCGAAGTCCCAGCCTCCCACCACGCGATAGCCTGGACCGTAACCACCGCCAAGGGAAACGTGGTCCCAAGCGACGCCACTGTCGATGACAGCAACCGTCTGGCCACTTCCATCCAACCCGGCTGAGTC
>JBPCVD010000444.1:0-7397 GCA_051010815.1 Rubripirellula sp. | reverse complement strand
GGATTTAGTTGGACATAGCTCTGGTGTACCAGTTGTCGCGCTAGCGGCACGGCTGGATAGCTAACTATGGAAAGGATAAACGCTGAAAGCATCTAAGCGTGAAGCCCAACCCGAGATAAGGATTCGTAAGTCATTTGACGAAAGCCCCCTGGAAGACTACCAGGTTGATAGGCTGGGCGTGTAAGCACGGTAACGTGTTAAGCTAACCAGTACTAACGGGCGAAGGTTTGGCCGTCGATATCCCGCACTCGAAAGACTCTGCGGAATTCACGGTGTAAACGTCCAAGACGTTTTATTCAACGCTGTTTGAACCGCTCTTTCCAGATCAATCAACTACCAAACAACACGGCGCGCTGACGGCGAAATATCCGTCAGCGTGTCTTTCCGGCGACCATATCGGAAAGGTTCTACCTGTTCCCATCCCGAACACAGAAGTCAAGCTTTTCGAGCCGATGATAGTGCATACCAGCGTGAAAGTAGGTATTGCCGGATTTTTAAAAACCCTTTCTCTGAGCTTTCAGAGGAAGGGTTTTTTTATGCGCAATCCCGTGTTTGGGCGACCGCACCTCAATCAAGCTTTGGTCGATCGCAATCGGTTGCACGGCAGCCATCCATCGCTTAACGGTCGCCTTCCATCCATCGCTAACATCACGGGACATCCGTCGCGACCACCTGCCAGACGTCGGTAATCGTCCGCGTGCCACGTCCGTCCGCGTGCCAGGCATCGAGTTGCATTCTCGTGATACGCCGCGTTGATCGGTCGCGTGTCTAGCCATCGAATGAAACCGGCGAGATCCTGGGAGTTACCCGATCCTGGGAGTTACCCGATTTGCCCCAGCCACGACTTCGAGCCGGTTTTCGTGGCCGACATCAGTTTTTGAATTTTGGTGATCGCGATTGCCGCGCCGCAAGCCCCTCGCGGCGATCAGCCAGGTCACAATGCGATCGGCCTACTTTGCCCCTGATTCGGCGACGCGCGCATTGATGAATTGTGGACAGATGAATTGTGGACAGGCATGGACGCCACAACTCTCGATCTAAGTTGCGGACCGTAATCATTTGCCCAGGGCCCGAACACGGCAAGTCGCGATCAAAATTTCGGAGCGCAATGAGGGACAGGCTTACTTGGGGACGGATCAACTTGGGGACACGGATAACTTGGGGACATGAAACCTAGTCGGGGACAGGCAACTTGGGACAGGACAGGCATCAATTGGGGGCGCGGATCCGGCATGGGTAGATCGCGGCTAGGGTGGGCGTCCAATTTCGGTGCCGACGGGAGATCAAGGATTGGATCAGGTTCGTTGGAATAGCTCGCCTTTTTTGGGGGGGGCTTCTCTTGATCTCGAAATGTTCGATATCGGCGCTGTTGATTGAAGCTTCGCTCGCATCGGTTTCCGAATAGAATGACTCCCCTGGCAGCGCCAATTCCATCTTTTCACCTTGTCTCGCGCTGCGTCTCTTATCGAGCGAGATCTAGATTGAGAACTGTTGATTCGACCAACCATCGATCGTTCGGCCGAGGCACTAGGCGGCTTCGGCTGGAGTTTCTTGAGCAGCGACGTCTCCTTGCAGCTGAAGTGGTCTCGGGTGCCAGGTTTTTTAGTCCGGCTCCCACTGAGCTGCCGGTATTTGATTCTCAGAACGCAGCTGTCCGAACCACGCCGGTTATCCAATTCGATGTCAGCAGCGAGACCGCCGAGGATCACGAAGAGCATATCGAAGATGAGTTCCCTGTTGCGGGTGACCAAGACGATGCAGGGGAAATCGCAGGAGCGCCCCTGGTAAACGAAGACACCTTTTCTCTTCACAGTCGCCCAGGTTCCAACTACACCATCTACCTTGATTTTGATGGTGGAGTGACAGAGGGTACCGGTTGGAATAACAGTTCGGGCATTGAGACGCTGGTCGACATCGCCTACACCCGCGACTCGAATTCCGCTTCGTTCTCCGATAGCGAGCTTCAGCAGATCCGAAATATCTGGAAGTTGGTCGCTGAGGATTTTTCGCCTTTCGACGTGAATGTGACGACCGAGGATCCTGGCGAGGATGCCCTGAGGAAGTCCGGCTCATCGGACACGACTTGGGGCATTCGCTCTCTTCACACCAGTAACACAAACAAAGTTTGCGGGGGATGTGGAGGCGTTGCCTACATTGGTTCCTTTACATCTTCGATCGATCTGCCCGCCTATTCGTTTAACAAGGGAGTCGGCGCGGGAGGAAACACACAGAGCCACGAAGTCGGGCATAGTCTTCGGCTAGGGCACGACGGTATTGCGGGAGGCGCGACTTACTACAACGGCCATGGCTCCGGGGACACGAGTTGGGGGCCGATTATGGGGGGCCCGAGCTCGCGCGACCTTAAAACTTGGTCGAGCGGAGAGTATTACAACGCGAGCAATCAACAGGACGACCTTGATCGAATTTCGACATTGAATGGGTTTTCCTATCGTCCAGACGATCACGGCAACGCGATTGCGACCGCGACTCATTTGACAAGCAGCGCCGGCGGATCACTGAGTGGTTCCGGGGTCATCGAGCGTTCCAACGATATCGATTTCTTCGCATTCACGACTGAAGCGGGGCTCGTCTCGTTTGAGATCGAGCCATTTGTTGCGAATCCTAATCTCGACGTATGGGCGGGGATCTACGATTCGGCAGGTTCTCTGGTCGCTGAGTCGAATCCGTTCGATCAAGTGACCGCCTCGTTTGACGAAGTGGATCTGGCGTCGGGAAACTACTACCTTCGCGTCGAGGGCGTTGGATCTCATGGTCACTACAACGGGCAGCTCGACCGCGTTTTCGATCCGGGTGAGTCCGACTACACCGGCTCGGAAATTGAGCCGCCGTGGGCGGTGTCTTCGCCAACCGGTTACTCCGACTACGCAAGTGTCGGGCAGTATTGGATCACTGGTAGTCGCGTGGCGGCAACAAGCGACATCCTTGCGATATCAGCGGTTGATGCCAGTCGGAAGGAAGGTCAATCTGGAACGACCGAGTTTTCCTTTCTCCTCTCTCGCACCGGCGACACGGACCAAGAAGTTGAGGTGACATACGCCGTTTTGCCGTCGGTGCCCGATTCGGACAGCACCCTCGCGCCGCACACGGTCGACGGCGACGATTTTGCAAACGGCGTTTTGCCCACGGGGACCGTCACCATTCCAGTCGGCGAGGAAGAGCAAGGCTTTGTGATCAACGTTGCGGGAGATACGGATTTTGAGCGTGACGAGACATTCCGTATTGTGATTTTCGATCCATCAACCGGTTGGAGCATCTCGGACTCGGCTGCCTCGGCGACGATTGAGAGTGACGAGACCTCGGTTGGAATTGCATCGTTGAATACCGCACACGCGGTACAGAATGAGGGCGACCCTCAAGATCCGGCGAGCTATTCGTTCACGCTCGTGCGAATGGGTGACACCAGCGTAGAGAACACCGTTCAATGGGAAGTCGACTACGCAGGATTCGACAGCCCCGCGAACGACAGTGATTTCGCCAACGGGATTCGTCCTGTCGGATCGGTTGTTTTCGAGCCTGGGATTTCCGAACTGGATATCACGATCGAGCTTGCGGGGGACCTGGATGTCGAAGGTGACGAGAGCTTTCGCGTGGCGGTGACGGATGTTGCCGGTTCAAACCAAGGGATTGTCGATCCACGGATACCTTCGCGAAGAGGCATCATTTTGGAGGATGAGTCGCCGGTCACCGTCCTGGATCAAGTTCAGTTTCGTTGGAGACAGATTCGCCATGGAGGAACGACGAGAGATCCCTGGGCGATTGACAACGTCACGCTGACGACGACCAGTTTCGAAGACGACTTCGACCCGGCGCTTGACCAGACTCAGTGGGACAGCATCGTCAATGGATCGGTGAACTTCAACAGTTCAAAGTTTCCCGGCGGCAACGGACAAGAATTGCTGATGGAAGGGACGGGTGATCGAATTGCAACATCGATTGCCGTGCAACCTGGCGAGGGTGCGTCGCTGCGTTTCGATCTAATTATCGGAAACGGCACCGGATCAGGTGGCAACGGGGCCGACAACGCGGAGAGCGGAAAAGACGTCTGGCTGGAATACAGCGTCGATGGCGAGCACTGGGACCTGCTGAAGAAGATGGACACAAACGACTATGAGAGTTGGAACTCGGTTAGCGTCGAAGTGCCGGATCGCACCATTGTGCCAAACGCAACGATGACGGAATCGGATCAGGGTGTTCAGTCGATGCCGTTTCGAGTGGTTCGATCCGGCAACCTCGCAAAATCGGTTAGCGTTGACTGGCAGTTGATTCCATCCGGCACGGATCCAATTGACGCCGATGATCTTGATTCAGCGGGATTCCCAAGCGGAACGATCGACTTTGATTCGGACGAAGACTTCAAGACGATCAACATTCCAGTCTTGGGAGATCTGCTGAACGAAGCGGACGAACAGTTTCAGGTGCTCATCACCAGTTCTTCCGGAGGCCCTGTCACAGGCGGCGCTCGAATTGGACGAGTTCTTAATGACGACGAACCGTCTGTCGACTCCGTAACGATCGAAGGTGGGACATCGCAACGATCCTCGATACGCGAGCTGACGATTCAATTCGAGGGTTTGGTCGATCTTGCTGAGGGTGCTTTTGCGCTTAGGAATCTGGGGACTGTGTCGGCGCCGATTGACGAGCCAGTCGGGTTCCTTGTCGAAGATCTGCCATCAGAGAATGGTAATTCTCGAGTCGCGATTCGTTTCCCCGGTGGCGTTTCCCTTCCAAACGGCTCGTATCGTCTTGATATCGACCAAGCGAAGGTGACATCGCGGGCGGGCGGCTGGGCGATGAGCAATCCCTACTCATTTGGTTCCGACGTGGCCGATCAGTTCTTTCGAAAGTACGGTGACATGAACGGAAACGGTGTCGTGGACCTGGTTGATTTCGCCAGTTTCCGGAGCACTTACGGGTTGCGATCCAGTGACTCGGGTTTCCACGACGAACTCGATTCTGACCATGACGGATTGATCGGTCTGATCGACTTTGCTGAGTTTCGTCGGGGTTTCGGTAGCTAGCCGCCCCCGCCTCGGACGGGCCTACTCCGGCGAATCTTCCGCAACAACCTCGGACTCCTTGCGCGCTGGCTCCTCCACCACCAGTCGCTGGTTGACCTCGATATTGGTCAACGTCTGGTCGATTCCGGACGGCCACTGAATCGTTAGGCGGTCGATACGTTCCGCATCACCCAATCCGAAATGAACGCTTGAGGGCATCTGCGAAAAGAGGCTGTTGTGGGTTTGCAGATTGCGGTGGATCGTTTTACCAGCGGCCTCGAGTTTCAGCTTAGCGCCGATGCCCTGGCTATTCGAAGACGTTCCACGCAGCTTTACGGTCAGCCAGCTCGTCTTGGGAAATTGATTCTCAAAGACATAGAGAGCGCCGCCTCCGCTGTTACGCAACATCAGATCCGGCATGCCATCCTGATTGAAGTCGGCCGAGACAATCGAACGCGAGTCGCTCTCCAAGTCGGCGCCAGAGAGATAGGAGATGTCGACAAATTTCCCGTTGCCCTGATTCAATAGGACTCCGTTTCGCTCGTAGGCGCTGAGGTTATGACCTCCAGCCATCCAGGGATTTTCCATCCAGAATTCGCCGGCATCTTCATCGAGATCTCCGAGCTGTTTGTGTTTCGCAAATTGGTCGAATGGCTGTGTCACGACAGCCTGCCAGACACATCGTCAGCCGTCAGGTTTGCCTTTCTTTTCCGACTTGAATCCAGCGGTCGCGTACAGGTCGAGGTTGCCATCCCCGTTGTAGTCGGTGAAGGAGCAACCGTAGGTCCATCCAACTTGGGCAAACACAGGATCATGTTCGACCGTTTCGAACGTGCCGTCCCCACGGCTTCGGTACAACTTGTTGCCAAGGGTGCCTTCGTGAATGATCTTGTAAAGGTACTCGGGATATCGAGAAGGATCGACGTTGGAAATGACTCGATTGCCTGCCTTGGAATACATGTTTGAAATGAACACGTCGCTGAAGCCATCGTTGTCGTAGTCGCCGGCGACTACCCCCATCGACCAGCCTCCGAATACAGGGTCAAGTCGCGTGTTCTGGAAGCTTCCGTTGCCACGGTTGATCAACAGCGAGTTGCGACCAAACTCATTGATCGAGAGCAAATCGGGATCTCGATCCTCATTTGCGTGTAGCCATATGGAACTAAAGGCCGCTCCGCCTCGGTCTCCTGCGTTGGCGCGTTGGGTCACGTCCTGAAACTGCCAATCACCGAGATTCTTCCAAAGCACATTGTCGAAACCCCATCCTCCGTCGATCCAGGAGGGCTTTTCGGTCCGTTTCGCGTTCGGCCCCTCACGCATCTTTTGTGGGACAGAAGGGCTGTGGGCGTGGGATTCGTAAATGTCGACCAGACCGTCGCCGTCATAATCGGCGACGGAAAATGCGACGCCCACGTCGAAGGTTGGACGGTCTGACGGAATCAAGGAAAAGGTTCCGTCTCCATCGTTGGAGAACATTACACCAGCGAGAATCAGATCGACATCCCCGTCGTTGTCGAGGTCGGCCCAGCAGGCTCCGCTCGGACTTGGTAGACCACTTGGGATCCCCGCTTGCTCGTTTGCATTGGCAAAGCTCCCATCTCCCAGACCACGGTAGAGGACCGGACCGATGAAGGCATCATCGACTAGCGCATCGACATTGCCGTCATCGTCGTAGTCACTTAAGTAGACGCCTCCGCTAGACCCTTTGAATTGGTTGGATGGAAGCTCCCAAAAGTCGTACATTTCACTTATTTGAATACCGCTTTGGGCGGTTACGTCGCGAAAAAGCGGGGCCTCCGATTCGCGCCGTTCGATCGTCTCCAAGGTGGCGTAACGAATGAAATTGGTTTGCGACTCGACATCCGATCTGAGTGGTTCGAGATCTACCGATAGCGACATCAGCAATTCAAGTGGGTGACCCTCACGCTCACCCCACATGCGTATTCGCCATTGGCCGCTCCATGGTCCGTCGATCGAATCCTTCTTATCAGGACCAAGTCTCACAAGACCGATGCTCGAACCGCACTCACAATCATCGGCAGAATCGAACAGCGCGCGATAGCCAGCCATTTGCGAAGCAAATTTCAGCGCCGAAACTTGCGTCGATCCGTCAGTGATTTCTTTTCTTCGGATTTGCCAGTCGTTTGCCGACGCGACCACTTGCCAGTCTTCGCTCGGAACCTTGCCGCGAAAACCTGGCGACAGAAACCGACTCAGCAATGCCGCATTGGGCTCTGTCAGTGCTTGCTTCACCTGCGGCAGAATCTTGGCTTCCATTTCGAACGCGATGTGCTCGACGTCCCAAATGAATTGCCGCATGTCCTCGGCCAGAATGTTGGGGGCCTCCATGTCGGACGCATTCGGAAGCGATGCTTGCTC
>JBPCVD010000443.1:0-7259 GCA_051010815.1 Rubripirellula sp. | reverse complement strand
TGATTGCCAGCACCTTTCGTCAGATCGAACTCTATCGCGCGCTGGATCTACCGGTGCCACGATTCGCTCACGTCCCGTTGGTCTGTGGCGCGGACGGGCGACGATTAGCCAAGCGACATGGGGATACTCGAATGAGTCACTACCAAGACCAGGGTGTCTCGTCATCGCAAGTCGTGACCTGGGCCGCCAGATCGGCTGGCATGCTTGCCGACAACGAGCAAGCCGAGTCTGCACACGCAATGATCGAGCGATTCGATTGGGCCCGTCTCCCAAGCGGTGATGTCATTCTGGATGACTTCCCCGCTTGAGTCACGTCTTACGATCGAGTTAGTTGGCCTAGCAGTCTGAGGTCACCACGACTTCGTCGGCACGCAGGCAGATCCGGTCCGGCCGCGCTTGCGAAGCCGATCAACCACCCACGTTGCCGTTGGTCCAATCACCGTCAATCAGCCGCCAAGTTTGTCCCGTCGGGTTCTTGTCCTGCAGGATCGCTGGCATGCGGTGGGGACGAACATTGTCGTAAGAGGTCAGCTTTCCAAAGCGAATCAGAGAGGCTGGGACCCCGACCGCGGTGAAGCCCGGATGACCGGTCGCCGGATAGGGACCGCCATGATTCATGGCCGCACTCACTGCGACTCCGGTCGGCATCTTGTCATTGAGTAGACGGCCAACTTTTGGCGTTAGTTCAGCGGACAGAGTCGCACACACATCGTCGTCGCTCCCGTCGGTGGCGCTGTAAATGCATCCGGTGAGATTTCCTTCCAGTTGTTCAATGGCAGCGCACATCTGTTCCAGATCTTCCGCAACCACGATCAGGCATGCGTTTCCGAATGCTTCCGTTTGAAATCCTTCGGGGTTAGCCAAAAATGCAGTTGCTGTGGTCTGCAGCAATGTATTGGCGAACGCACAGCGGTCGGTTTCCGCCTCGCCACCGCCGGTGAGCAACTGGGCGCCATACTCGCAAAGTTTTTCGACACTTGAAGCCAGGCTCGAAGCCACGGCGGGCGACAGGAGCGTCCCTGCGGCACTCGACTGGAAACGATCTTTGACGGCGTCGATGAAGGACTCCGCATTGGCATCCTTTTGAAGCAGGATGAGTCCAGGGTTGGTGCAGAACTGGCCTGTGCCCATCAAAACGCTCGTTACGAATTCGCCCACAATGTCATCGGACCGTTCCGCAAGCGCACCTGGCGTGATGACGACGGGATTGACGCTCGAGAGCTCAAGGTAGATCGGTTTTCCAACGCGGTCGGCGGCAGATTTCAGTGTCAGTCCCGCACCGCGGCTTCCCGTGTACCCGGTGGCACCAATGCGAGGATCGGCGACGAGACGCTCGCCATCGGCGTGGCTCGTTCGGTAGATCAGTTGCACAGTTGCTGCCGGTAACCCCGTCTCTTTGATCGCCTCGGCTGCTTCCATGGCGAATAAACGTGTGGTTTCCGGATGCGAGCTATTGGCCTTACCGATGACCGGATTGCCGGCGGCGATGGCGGCCGCAAAGTCTCCACCCGAAACACTTCCAAACGCAAACGGAAAGTTGTTTGGCCCAAAGATGCAAACCGGGCCCAGTGCTTCGAAGCACGATCGGATTCCTGCCTTGGTGTCGATCGTCGGCACGGCCCAGTTCCCCGTTCGACAAGCGGTCGCGGCGGCCCTCAACTGGTTGCTCGTTCGAGGCAATTCGACATCGGCGAGCCGCGGGCTCTTGCCCAGGCCTGTTTCAGCAAATGCGGCTTCGACTAAGGCGTCTTTGGCGGCATCGATTCGGTCAGCGTAGCATTCCAGGAACGCAGCGATCCTTTCCGCAGGCAACTGCCGAAGTTCTTTCGCAGCATCAGCAGCGGCAGCGAGCGCGGCGTCGCAATCCTTCCAACTACTGACAGGGAACTCGCTGGGCAAGTTTTCGTTCTTGTTCGGATCCGTTGCTTGAAAGGTCTTTTGATAGTCGGCATCACGCCATTCGCCAGCAATCAGGATGGGTCGGACAGTAGAAGTAGCAGTCGACATAGGGGATTTCCTTGGGACCGAAAACGCGGAAGGCTGTTTGTGTACGGTGGTCTAGCGGACAGAATTGGATCGCGACGCTTGAGCGTTCACGATTGCACAATCGGATTTGACAACGTGCCAATTCCAGCGATCGAGATATGGACGATGTCTCCGGGGCGAAGCGTGAATTCAGTGGTTGGCACGATACCGGTTCCGGTCATCAAGAATCCGCCCGACGGAAGGGAGTTGTCCCGGCCGAGCCAGCCGACCAGGTCTTCAAACGATCTCGCCATTTCGCTTCCGGAGGTCTGTTGATCGAACACCAGATCTTCTCCTCTCTTGATTTTCAAGTCGACCAATATCTCGTCCATGCTTGGGAGCGTGTCGAAGAGAGTGATCCAGGGACCCAGGCCCGCACATTGGTCGTAGCACTTGGCTTGCGGTAGGTAGAGGGGGTTCTCTCCCTCAATGTCTCGCGAGCTCATGTCGTTGCCAACGGTCAACCCGACGATTTTCAGTCGTGGGTTCAGGACGAGCGTGATTTCCGGTTCGGGAACATTCCATGTCGCATCACTTCGAATGCGAAGCGGTTGCAAGTGTCCGCTGACTCGGTGTGGGGTCGCCTTGAAGAAAAGTTCGGGTCGATCTGCGTTGTACACGCGGTCGTAGCAGGAGGCTGCGGCCTCGGACTCTTCCATCCGTGCGGTCTGGCTTCGCTTGTAGGTCACCCCGGCCGCCCAAACTTCCTGGTTGTCAATCGGAGGAAGCCAGCGAATGGAGTCGCTGATCGCGATCGGATCATCCGTTCTCAACGTTCGAATGGTTGCGATCGGGTCGGCTGCAAATAGCAGATCGGCGAGAGTCGAGTGGGATTCGCCTAGATGAAGCGGGATTAATTGGCCGTCCTCGACGCGGGCAACACGCACCGAGTCGGTATCGTCGATAAATTTTGTTACGTTCATGGATCAAAGGATATCGAAAAGTCATCGACTCGGGGAGGATTCATGAGCGATCCTGGCTCAACACGCGATAAGTCATCTAGCCAGTCTCGAATGCCGTTGTGGATTCTGCTTGGTGGCCTGACGGCTGGCATCGCGGCGTTCGCAATCTGGAAGTTTGGCGGCGATTCAGGGATGTCTCGTGGCGTCTCCGAAGCGTCTCAGCAGCAGCTTGAGTTGACGCGTACCGCGTTGGCCGCGACCGAGAACTTGGAAATGGTTCAGGCGGACGAGTCTTGGTCGCTGCTGTACGGACAGTTGGCTGACGATCCGTCGGTGGCACTGAATCGAGCAATCAATCGTGTTTTGCGAGTGGACGAACTTTCGTCCAAGGCGACCAATGCCTCGCTCGATGACGCCCAAAAACAGGATGCCAGGAAGCAATTGCCCGATGCAATTTCTGCGGCGCGCGAGGCCGTCGAGGATTATGCGAAAGTCACCGAAAACGCGGTGATGCCAATTTGGCTCGACGCGCGTGTCGACTTGCATGAGGCATCGCTCCTGCCCGGATCCATGACCAAGTCTTTGCGTAAAGAAATCTATTCTCGGTTGTCCGAGGCGGTCCGAGGCGATCCAGGCAAGGCCAGCGATGGCAGAATCTTAGGCGGCTCTTTGATTCAGGTCGTCGAGCAACTAGAGGATCCCATCGATGGGTTGCCTCGTGACTTGTTGGCTGATGCTGCAAAGACAGTTGGAACGCTCTCGGATGAACACCCCGAGAATCTCTTTTTTGCACTGCGCGCAGCCAGACTCAGCATTGAGACCCAAGATCAATTGGCGGCGAAGTTCGTGGAGCGGGCCAACAGCTTGGCGCGCGCGATCGAACCGTCGCTTCGACGCGAAACTCAGCCAATCGGCGTGACTCCAGACGAGTTGGTGGCACAGATTGTGACCGCAATCAAATCGAAGGATTGGTCGGAGGCAGAGAACAGGATGTTGCTCTGGTTCAACGTTCTCAACAGCACGGAAATCGTGAAGACGGATCGCCGACGCGCCTCTCCTCATCCGCTTGATCTGCTCAGCTTCGATGCGTTGCGGCGATTGTCGGCCGAGGTCGTCGAGGGGGCACCACTCGACGTCGCAACGGCTGAGTTTCAGTTCGATTCGAAACGGATTGATCAAAATGGAACGCCACAGACGCTTCTGACGTTGGACTTTGACTTGGATCTTGATCGAGATCTTATCTGCGCGACTGACGACGGAACTTTGCAACTCTGGATCAATGACGGTGAAGGTGGTTTTGAGCCTGGCGGACAAGTCGCGTTGGGATTCAAGATCAACGGTTTGGTGTCCGCCGATCTGTTCTTGGTGGACAGTAGCAATCCAAAACGTTTACGTGCCGGTCGTAAATCCACAGGGGATGGAGAGCCCGATTTTGGCGCTGCAGTACGACACGATACCTTTCAAAGTGTGTTGGCGTTCGGGGCAGAAGGCGCGAAACTAATTCAGATTGACGGGCGAACCGAAACGGAAGCGACGGCGCGCATGACCTTGGTTGAGGGGACCACCGGATTGGAAGATGTCGGAGCGGTAACGGCTGCCGTTTCTGGAGACTTAGAAGCTGATGGCGATCTGGATCTCATCTTGGCAACTGAGTCCGAGGGAGTCCGGCTTTTTGCGAATCGCGGCAACCGCAGTTTTTTCGAGATTGGTCAGGCGGCGAGCACGTTTTCCGACGACCCGGTCTCAGCAATGACGATCGTCGATCTGGATCGAGATTTGGACTTGGATGTGGTCACCGTGCATCGAGGTAGCGGGAAGGTCGGACTGATTGAGAACCTGCTGCACTTACAGTTTCGTGGCCGCTACTTGGACGAAATTCCGCCGACCGAAGACGCTTCATTTGTGACGGTTGAGGACATTGATGGGAATGTTTCTTGGGATCTTGTGGTCGCGGGAGCCGGCGGTGTGAAGGTTGCCTTTTCCCAAACCGCCGATGCCAATGCTTGGAAAGTCGAACGCGTCGAGCAAAGCGATCAACCTTTGGAATCAGCCGTCGTCGCGGATTTTGACAACGACTCATGGATGGACGTATTGGGCGTCGCCGGAAAGGAAGTCCGCGTCTCGAGACTCGGGCCGTGGGGAATCGGAGAATGGGGCTCCGTTTCGTCGCTTTCCAATGCCGCGGCACTTGTACCAGCGGACTTCAACGTCAACGGGGCAATTGACCTGGCCGGTCTGAAAACTGGTGCCGTGGAGGTCATGCTGAACCGCACCGAACCGATGGGCCACTTTGTCGACGTTCGTTTCAAAGGGATTGATGACAACGCGAGTGGACGTGTGAATCATTATGCAGTCGGAAGTGTGCTTGAGATTCGGTTTGGGCCGCATTACCGCGCGAGAATTGTTCGTTCGCCCTCCACGCACTTTGGTTTGGATGGTTTCGATGTGGCCAGCACCGTCCGCGCTATTCTGCCAAACGGTTTGACACAAACGATCCGTGATCCGAAAGTGGATTCGCTGGTCGAAGAGGAGCAGACGCTCAAGGGTTCGTGTCCTTATCTTTACGCTTGGGATGGTGAGAAGTACGTCTTCCAAACGGATTGCTTGTGGGCTGCGCCTTTGGGACTGCAAGTCGCTCGTGGCGTCGTGGCCAAGGATCGTCCTTGGGAGTATCTGAAGATCGAGGGAGATCGAATTCGACCGCGTGGCGACCGCTATGATTTTCGGATCACAGAAGAGCTTTGGGAGGTCGCCTATTTCGACAAGATCGCGTTAACCGTCGTCGATCACCCCAGTGATGTCGAAATTTGGACCAACGAAAAAGTAGGACCCGGACAGATCGCTGAGCCAACAATCTTTGCGTTTGGGAATCAGCATCGTCTGCCGCTCGTTGGCGGAAGCGATACGTACGAAAGAGATGTGACGGAGAAACTTCGCCAGGTTGACCGTGACTTTGTTCAAGGATTCGATCGCCGACTCCGCCAGGGATTGTGCGAACCACATTGGATCGACCTCGATTTTGGTGATGCTGAGAAATTCAAAGCAGTGGCGGATGAAAAGGACGACCAGGAGGCTCGGGTTTACCTTGTTCTCACCGGATGGATCTTGCCGACCGACACGTCACTGAACATTCAGATCGACCAGAATCCGTCCTTGGGGCCGCTTGAATTTCCGTCCGTGTGGGTTCCCGATTCCAACGCTGATTCAGGATGGAGCCAAGCGATTGAATACATGGGTTTCCCCGGAGGAAAGACCAAGACAATCGTCGTGGACGTGACTGAAGTGATGAATCGAGCGGACCCCCGATTCCGAATCCGAACCTCGGCACAGATCTACTGGGACTGCGCGGAAATCGCGATCCAAAAATCGCCAGCGGAGTTTCGGACCGAGGATGTGGCGTTGTTGAACGCTGAGGTTGCTTTTCATGGATTCTCCGAACGTCGGCGTGACGATCTGACTCATCCAGAGACTTACGATTATCAAAATTCGGATGCGGCTGCCCGTTGGCCGCCGTTGCGTGGGGGGCTAACCCGCTTTGGCGAATGCACCGATCTGGTACGAGAGTGGGATGATGCGATGGTGGTGATCGGTTCTGGCGATGAAGTAAGACTCGAGTTCTCGACACCTGAGTCCCAGCTTCCACCAGGTTGGAAACGAGATTTCATTTTCCATAGTGTTGGTTGGGACAAAGACGCCGACCTCAATACACTCAGTGGCCAATCGACGATGCCGCTGCCGTATCGCGGGATGACGCAGTATCCACCCGCAGCGAACGCTGGTAGCAAGCGGGACCAACTGAGGAAGGTCAATCAAACCCACCTGCAGCGGACGCAGTCGTTCCGATCGTTCTGGTACCGTGCTGAGCCAAGTGGAACAACTCGTTTTGGGGACGTTTCGATGACGGTTGAGGAATAGACCGGAGTCCCGAAGGTTCGAGTGTCGAAGGCTGTTTGCGTGGGGATTCCCTCGTTTTGGACGGCAATCCTCGGCTGGTTCGTTTGCGAACCAAACAATTCGACCTTTCGCGGCGTCTTAACAGAATCCCGAACTCGTCCACCCCTGACAGCTTTTCATGGCTTCCGACACTGTCGCCTCCAATACGGAGGATTCCAATCAACCGCCGCAGGCCAAGAAAAATCCGCCAATCCGCCCCGTGACGCCTCGTCTACGGATCGTTTTGTACGTCGTGCTGACGTTGTTCGGTGTCCTTGCCGCTAACGGTCTCTACCTGACATCGATCACGTGGCTGCAAGCGGCGACCGGAAATGTCTACGAGACACACTTCTACCAGTTGATGTTCTTGATGCATCTCGGGCTGGGGTTGTTAATCAT
>JBPCVD010000442.1:0-5632 GCA_051010815.1 Rubripirellula sp. | reverse complement strand
GGCGACTACGCAGCGATTCAAACTGTTGCGTCGGTAAAACCAACGCCAAGACCGGTGTTGTTGCCACCACGTCGGCGGAACAAGGGTGCCCGGTGATCATCGACATTTCACCGAGGACCGACCCCATTCCATCTTCCGCGATCAAATGGCGGTCTTCGCCCTGTCCACCGATGACATCGACAAACCCATCGATGATCAGGTGCAGTCCCGAGGCTGGCTGTCCTGACTCCAGGAGCAACGTGCCCGTGTCGAACTCCCTGGGTTCAATGCTCTTCGCAAGCGCGAGTTTCGCATCATGTGACAGCGTTTCAAAGGTTTCACACTCTGCGATCGCCGACCAGCAATCTTCCTCAACACCTTCGGGGACGCCATTGGGGCCCACTTCCAGGGTCGTTTGCAGCTCCTGCCGTAAAGCGATCAACTCTTCCCGCAGCCAAGGTCGCAATTCGGGAGTCGCACGCTCTATCCATGCGTTCAGGACTGTTGTGTCATCGGACAGTTGAATGGATGGGTCGTTTTTGAAAGCCTGCTCAAACTCGTCGCAAATCGCATCGAGCAGGGCAACGGCTTTCGCTTTGGCTTGAGGATCCATCGGGTTGTCCCCGTATCGGCGCGATCTGTCCGGTTTGCGGTTCTAGTCTGCGCCGCGGAAAGCCGCAAGCATTGTCAGGGCTTGAGACCCTGATTCACAAGAATTGATTCGAATTCCCGTTCAGCTTTGCACGGGAACATTCTCGATCGAAGTCACAGGAGCAGACACTCCGCACCATTAGAGCTGGCAGCTCACGGGAGATGGCGACCGCGAGGAAAAAATTTCCAGACGATCGCGGTGGACCAAAATCTTCGCACCGCCGCGGATCGACGTGGCTCGATGCAAGGTGAGAACACAGGCCTGCTTGGTGACTCGGTTAGCCTTGGGCGTTCACGTACATCATGCGAAGCGCGTGTAGAGCTTCGCTTAACATTGCGGATTCGTCGTCCTCGAGATTTCCCTTGGTCTTTTCCTCAAGCATTTCAAGGGTGTCGATATAGTGCTTGGCGAAAGACTTGTTGACCGTTACTTCGCCCGTATTTTCGTCGGGCATCTGGCCAAGCATCGCCATGGCTTGTGTGAAGAGCATCGAAATCAAGACTGAGAACGAAGCAGGAGGCGGTTCCGGCATGCCATCGCCGCTTGCAGACGGGGCGTCGCTAACTTCACCCGCGTCGTCGTTCACCGTCTCCTCCGTCGCCGTGGGCATAGGTTCGGTTGGCTTCGCTGCTTGATCGGAGTCGGAGGAATCGTCGGTCGCCGCATCGCGTTCGCGAGCGACCTGCTCTTTCCAGTCAGTGTCGACGATGATTTCGGGTTCGTCTTCGTTGCTCTCGTTTTCGCTCATGCCACTATTCGCTGCTTAAGATCGCTGGTTCGATGGTGGGATCGTCCAATCCCAACATTGTATCGCTGCTTTGGCAGCTGGAGAAGCGATCGCCATCCGTGCAGGACCCTTCCCCCGGCGAATTGGATCGAAGTGCTTGCCCTGACGGCGACCGACCACGATCGGAGCCCGGACGGAAATCACCCCTGACTTCCGGCGCCGCCTTGGGCGTCAATCGTTAGCGAGGCTGGGGAGTTGCCGTCGGTTGCTCATTTCCTTTCCGAGCGGTGTGCCGATCGATGGCAGCTTCCACAAATCCGGCGAAGAGCGGATGGGCTGCGAGCGGCTTGCTCTTGAACTCGGGATGGAACTGTACGGCGACAAACCATGGGTGATCTGGAACTTCGACGATCTCAACGAGACCACCATCGGGGCTCGTGCCGGCGAATCGGATGCCATTGGCCTCAAACTGCTGCCGATACTGGTTGTTGAACTCATATCGGTGCCGGTGCCGCTCGTCGACGATCTCCGCGTTATAGGCCCGGCCCGAGATGCTATGCCGGTCAAGCCTTGCGGGTTGCGACCCCAGCCGCATCGTGCCACCCATCTGAGTCACATTCTGTTGTTCGTCGAGTAGGCAGATCACGGGATGCTGCGTGTCTTTGTCGAACTCGCTTGAGTGTGCTCCCTCAAGGTCCATCACATGTCGACCGTATTCAATGACGGCACACTGCATTCCCAGACAGATTCCGAAGAACGGAATGCCTCGTTCGCGTGCAAATCGAATGGCTTGAACCTTTCCCTCGATTCCGCGTTCGCCGAATCCTCCCGGAACCAGCACGCCGTGGTAGCCGCTTAGCAGTCGCTCGGCGCCCTCGCGTTCGATGTCGGCGCTTTGGATGCGACCAATTCGGATTTGCGTTTGATGATGCATTCCCGCGTGATCGATCGCTTCGTAGATCGACTTGTAAGCATCTTTGTGTTCGGCGTATTTCCCCACGACCGCGATGGAGATCTCGTGGTGTGGATTCCGGAGTCGATGCAGGAGATCCGTCCAAGGCGTGATGTCGAGCGTCTTTGCTCCCACCAATCCGAGCTTTTTAACGACGAGTTCGTCAAGTTTGTTGTCAACCAGCGACAGCGGCACTTCGTAAATGGAGAAGTCTTTGTCTTTCTCCTCAATGACAGCTTCGGTTGGAACATTGCAGAAGAGGGCAATTTTGTCCCGATCATCACGGCTGATCGAGTGTTCGCAACGACAGACAAGTACATCGGGCTGAATACCGATTTCCCGAAGCTGACCGACCGAGTGTTGCGTCGGCTTCGTCTTCAGTTCGTCCGCCGCCTTCAGGTACGGAACCAATGTGAGATGCATGTAGAGGCAATTCTCGCGACCGACATCGAGAGAGAACTGACGGATGGCTTCCAGAAATGGCAGGCTTTCGATGTCACCGACCGTGCCACCAATCTCCGTAATGACGACGTCCACATCATCACCACCCATTCGCTTAATCACCGACTTGATTTCGTTGGTGATGTGAGGAATGACCTGGACGGTCTTGCCTAGGAACTGACCTTTGCGTTCTTTCTCGATCACGGAGAGATAAATCTGCCCCGTGGTGTAATTGCAGTCTCGGGTCAGTGCGCCCGACGTGAATCGCTCATAGTGACCGAGGTCGAGATCCGTTTCACTGCCGTCATCAAGAACGTAGACCTCTCCATGCTGGTAAGGGCTCATCGTGCCCGGGTCTACATTGATGTAAGGATCCAGCTTTTGCATGCGGACTCGGAGACCGCGCTGTTCCAGTAACATCCCGATCGATGCGCTGGTAAGCCCCTTACCGAGAGAACTGACCACGCCGCCGGTTACAAAAATGTGTTTCGTCATGGAGTCGGATCATACCACGCCTCGTTCATTTCGGAAGTGACTTGGAGGCAAGATCTCTATCGTTTGCACGCAGTGGATGGAGCGGACGCGCTGGGTGTCCGAAACAAGCAATTCGTGGTCGCATTGGCCCCGTTTTCTCCGCGAATTCTTCGATTCGCCGAAGGTGTTGCGGCTAGCGTCCAAGCCGCGTTGATCCCAGCGTGTGTGATCGGATCGGTAGGCACCGCTGCCGGCGGATTGGGGACCCCTACGTCATGTCCTCTGGTCAGAGAGTTGCGTGCTCCTTAGGCCGTCGACTTCGCCGGTTACGGGAAGTCTCCTGAATGCGATACATGATCGGTCTTCGCGACGGCCGCAGTTGTGACGAAAGAGGAATCGCGAAATCGACGCCGCTGTTGGAGATCGACGCCCCAGGAGGAGGTTGAGCAGTGAGATTCCAATTGCTGACAGAGCGAGATGCCAATCGAGACGTCCGCACACGCAGGTCACCGCTGTGGAAATCGAGCTGATTTGGCAACGATTTTTTCCCTGTCGCGGCACTTGAGAACAGGGGCGGCTCACCTCTCGCCCTCAAGGCGACGGACAAAGGATTCGAGGTCGTCGATGGTATCAATGCCTGGCGTTGCCGATTCAACGCGAGCGACGACGATTCGTTTTCCGGCCTCAATGGCTCGCAACTGTTCGAGTCGTTCAATCTGCTCCAGTGGGCTTGGGGCTTGGGCGGCAAACCACTGCAGGAAGTCGCGTCGGTACGCGTAGAGGCCAACATGGTGCCAAAACATCGGCGGTTCGGCCGCCAGACGCGATGGTTCGAATCCCTCTCTTGCAAATGGGACGGCAGCACGGCTGAAGTAAATCGCCCTGCCCTTCTCCGTCCCGGATCCCAGGACAATTTTGACGCAAGCAGGATCATGCAGTTGTTCAGGGTTTCGAATGGGCGTTCCAATCGTCGACATATCGGCGAGTGGGTCGTCCAGCAGAGTTTTTGCGACAAGATCGATTGCGGCGGGATCAATTTCAGGTTCATCAGCCTGAACATTGATAAAAACCTCCGCCTCGGGCATCTGCGCGGCAACCTCCGCGATCCGATCGGTACCGCTGGCACATTTAGGATCGGTCATGATCCAGCGTCCGCCGAACGATTCAACCTCTGCAGCGATTCGCGGGTCATCGACGGCGACGACGATTTCGTCCGCGATGGACGATTGGGCTGCGGCTTCGTAGGTGTGCCACAGAACGGTCTTTCCTGCGGCAACTCGCAGGAGTTTTTCGGGTAGTCGCGTGGAGGCGAGTCTCGCTGGCAGGACAAGTTGGCATCGAGCACGCATGAGGGACGGGAAGGGGTTTGAGACGTTGGACGGCAGGTTCTGGCAAGGGAAAGGGCGATTGTGGCGTTCCTTCGGCATGGCAGCAATGTCGCTCTGAGCCACCGAGGCTGACGTTTGACACCCGAATCGACGGTAGCTAGATTGCCCGCTCCAACGGTGAGTGGTGACGTGATGCCTTGATGCGATCACGTGAACAGGGAACTTCGGTTCAATTCCGAGACGGCCCGGCCGCTGTAACCGATGTGATGGGTGCGATTCCCATCAGATGCCGCATCCTCTTTGAGCCATTGCTGGTTGGCCTTTCAATTTCTTCGGGAATTGATTGCCCACCGTGAGAAGGCGGACGCGGCGGACGCATCGGAAGTCAGAAGACCTACCACACTCCGGACACGACGTGACTTTCTTGGGTAAGGTCCGTGTCATGAGCTGAATTGACATGATGCCAATGTGCAGCGTTGCTGCGGAAGCTCATTTCAAGCCGATTAGCGCTTCCTCCCCGAATGCATGTGGACGGGATGGATGTGCAGACGTGCATGGAATTATCTCATGAGTGCCTTCGGGGCGATCCGCCTTCGATCTCGGCCGAACGCGACTGCGCGTTTGACCACCGAGCATCGCTGCGCTTTTACGCTGCTTGAGTTGCTGGTCGTGATCGCGATCATTTCTGTGTTGGTGGGTGTGCTGTTACCGGCGGTGCAGGCAGCGCGTGAGGCGGCTCGCCGCATGCAATGTCAGAACAACCTGCACCAGATTGGCATTGCGATGCACAACTATCACGCAGCCTTCCGGAAGTTTCCGCCGGGTGGAATCGAGGTTCGTCCTGAAGTCCCCAACGGCAAACAGCTTGCCTGGTCCGCGTTCGTGTTGCCTTTCCTAGAGCAGTCCGCTGCCTACGTTCGGGTTGACTTTGACTACAGCTTCGACGACCCAGTCAACGAAGAAGCCGCCGCGGTTCCGGTCGAGACCTACCTTTGTCCGAGCACGCCACGAAGCACGCCGCTGATGCGTGGGATGGCCGCCACCGACTATGGCGGGATCTACGGCGAACGAATCGTCAG
>JBPCVD010000441.1:0-6801 GCA_051010815.1 Rubripirellula sp. | reverse complement strand
CAAACTCTGCTTTGTCTGGCTGGGATTCAGCTCAACGATTTGATCTGTCGCGGCGGTCTCGGGTAGGCGAAGATAGCGTCCCTCAGAGCTACGTTCGCTGAACGCGAGTCGCCGTCACTCGTTACCGATGATCCCCGCTTAAATTCAACAAGGAATCTATCCGGAAACGAAGGCTCTGTTTCCAAACGGGCTCATCGATGATTTGCTCCGTTAGTCGTTTGACGAGACGATCGTCAATTGGTCCAAACTTTTGCGATACATTCCAGGCAACCTCAGATGCTCACACGTCAGCGTAGATTCGAACCGAGTGCCTTTTCAGGATGGAAGCGAGTGACATGCGTTTGCGTCCTTTGTTTTTTGCCGATAGCGACCCAAGCGGAACGCCCAACTGTTGTATCGATTAACAGTAAAGACACGGGTGCCGATTCCCTCGCGTGCTTCCATCAAATGGTCGCCGGGAAGTTGGAGACGCTGCTTGGCTCAGCGTCGTTACCCGATGTCGACAAACTCGCAACGAAAGGTGGGGAGGTTGATGGGACGAATTCGAGGCACACCATCAGCGACTTTGAGGCCAGAGCGACCAAGCAGGCCAGCGCGACCAAGCAGGCCAGCGCGACCAAGCAGGCCAATGCAGACGATAAGAAGCTGTGCCTTCCCGCGGACATCGTTTTGACGGTGGATACGGCAGCGGACGTCTCGGCTCAGTCGGCCCCGGATTTGAAGATTGAGTTCGATCGGGTTGCCAAGCAGTCGGTCTTCGGCAGTGATACTTGGAGCCATTGGGGTGGCAGCGTCGTTCGTGGCGATGACGGGCTGTATCACATGCTGTACTCGCGTTGGCCAAAGAAGTTCGGTTGGGCTTGGGTGACGGATTCCGAAATCGCACACGCGACTGCGGTGAGTCCCCTTGGACCTTTTGCACACGACGGGATCGCGCTTCCGCGTCGCGGCAAGGAACACTGGGACGGTTGGTGCACTCACAATCCGACCATTCACAAGTTCGGCGATAAGTACTTTCTGTATCACATGGGAAACACCGGAGATGGGGAAATCGTCGGATATCCGGGCAAGCAAACGCTGAACTGGCAGCACCGCAATCACCAACGCATCGGCGTTGCTGTGGCGGATGATCCCGCCGGCCCTTGGACGCGAATGGATGATCCAGTGCTCGATATCAGCGAAGAGGATTCGGCTTGGGATTCATTGGTGACTTCGAACCCATCGGTTTGTCAGCGACCGGACGGCAAGATTCTGATGGTCTACAAAGCTGTTGGCAAAGAGTATCCGATGCCCAATGGTGGCCCCGTGGTTCATTGTGTGGCGATTGCCGATGAACCGACTGGCCCGTTCAGGAAGCTCCCAGATCCGGTGTTTACCTTTGAAGGCGAACGCTTTCCGGCGGAGGATCCTTACATCTGGTTTCAAGAAGGCAAGTACCGAGCGATCGTCAAACGAATCAAACATATCGGCAAGAAACGTGTCTTCTCGTTGGTCCACTACGACTCGGTTGATGGAATCGATTGGCAACCTGCGAAGTACCACGAAATTTCAGATCGAACGATCACCTGGGAAGATGGCGTGACGGAACAATTTGATCATTTGGAACGCCCGCAGGTTGTCGTGGAAAACGGTGTGCCCGTTGCGCTGATTTGTGCGGCAGATCGAATTGATGAAAACAAAGTTCGTCACTCGTTCAACCTGCAGATCCCGTTGAAAGTCACCTCGCATCCGAAAGTACATTAGCGATCAGGTGAATCTGAAATGCTGTTCGGCCGAACGAGGGACCTTTGCAATCACGCCGACCGGTGACACTACTTTTTCTTGGCAGGTTTGCGGGGCTTGGGAACTGGTGGGCGTGTTGGCCGCGGGCCTTCCAAATCAAAGAAGCGCATGTTCTTACCGACTCGGTTGTAGTCGCCCAGGTCCGCACGCATTTCCTCGGCCAGGCGCAACAGATTCTCCACGACTGCGGGATGTTCATCTGCAACGTTCGTTGTCTCACCGAGATCGTTCTCTAGATCGACAAGGAACGGACGATCGAACCCGATGCGATCTGCGGGCGCAATGTGGGTGTTTCTGCTGAACGGCGCGGCTCCGGCCGGTTCTTTGTCTCGCGTCAGATGCAGTTTCCATTTGCCCTGACGCACGGCTTGCAAGTGCACTCGCAAGTAGTAGTAAAACGTCTTGTCGGCGGTCGCCTGGTTGAGGTCGCCGTGGAGCAAATGCCGAATGTCCTCGCCATCGATCACACGGTCGGTGGGGGGGCTTGCGTCCGCCAATGCGGCAAGCGTTGGCAAAACATCGAGAGTGCTCGCAATCGAATCACAGGTGGTCCCCGCTGGAATCCTTCCGGGTCCCCATGCCACGCAGGGCACGCGTACGCCACCCTCAAACGTCGACACTTTTCCACTGCGAAGTGGACCTGCTGACCCACCGTGATCGCTGGAGAGGTGTCCGTCATTGTGGTCGCGGTTCTTGATCAACCATGGCCCATTATCGCTGGTGAAGATCACGTAAGTATTGTTTTCGATACCCATCTTTTTGATTGCGTCGAGTACACGCCCGACATTAAAGTCGATCTCTTCGATCACGTCACCGTACAGGCCCCGATCACTCTTTCCTTTGAATTGAGGCGACGCGTCCAGTCGTGTGTGGGGCATCGTATGCGGCATGTACACGAAGAAGGGTCGCTCTTGATGCTCTTGCATGAAGTCGATCGCTTCATCGGTATACCGTCTGGTGAGACTCGCCATGTCGGTCTTCGGTTCGATCAAATCCTCATTTCGATACAGGTTGACAATGCGGTCGTTGCTTGTCGGCGTTCCGAAGAAGTAGTCGAAGCCTTGTCGGGTCGGAAGCAGGTCCGGAAAAAAACCTTGCTGAGCGTGTTTGGCAAGATCCCATTTCCCGAAGCAGGCGGTGGCGTACCCTTTTGTTTTGAGGATTTCAGCGATCGTGATTTCGTCGCTGTGAAGAATCGGGTGTACCTGTTTCGTGTTCCCTCGTTCTGCGACACGCATTGGATAACAGCCGGTCATGAGTGCGGCACGGGAGGGACCGCAGACGGGTTGCGCGTAAAAGTTGGTGAACTTCATGCCGCCCGCCGCCATTGCATCCAATCTTGGCGTACGGATGTCAGGAGAACCGAAACACCCGATGTCGGCGTAACCCTGGTCGTCACTAAAGATGACCACAAAGTTCGGCGGTGGCTCTTCGGCCATCGCGCAGAATTGTCCAAAAAGGGCGAGGCAGATTGCGGAGGGCAATTGCTTGATCCAGGCCATCATCAGGTTCCAGGTGTTCGAGTCAGTTCAGATTTGACCGGCAACGGGCGGAGGTCCATTGTGGTCGGCAACGCGTGCCGCCCGAGTGGTTCTCGTTCGCCTGTTCGAGGCGTGAAGCGCCGCCCGCGTGCATCAATGCTTCCCAGGATAAGCCCCGAGCCACACTGATGCTCGACTGCTGTCGTCGGGAGTCATGTTGGGAACGAATTTTGTGAGCTTGATAACCCAAATGGACATTCCCAGAAACCAGATTGTGTCAATCGATCAGCAATGATTCAGGGGCTGGAGCGTAACGCATCCAGATTGACTCCACAGAGGATAAATTCCTCGGTCGCTTGTCCTCCATGCGACGTCAGTTCTTTCGATCGTTCTTTCATGAATTCGAGGACGATTTGTTGCGTCTCTGAATCCGAGAGCGAGGCAATTTTGACTCCGATAGTCGCACGATAAGTCAAGCGTCCGCTTGTAGTGTTAGCTCAATCGTTTTGCTGCTGACCGCACCAATCGTTCCACTGCTTCTGCAATCGTTCAGGGTCGGGCATAGCATCGGTGACGATGAATCGGTACTTGGCGACATACGGGTGCTCACGATCGATGACAAACCCGTCGTCCGCACAGGGCGCGAAACAGAAGTACGGTTTCGATGGATGAAGGCGAGCCGTTTGTGGGGCTCGGAAATTGTCGGCGTGTGACAACACGGCGATGCTCACCGGGTGACCTTCACGCTCACCCCATAAGGCGACCCAGTTTGCTTGTTGGTGGTTGCCGTTGATGCGGTCCGACCCAAGATCGTTCAAGAAACCGCTTGGCGAAGCGACATGATCGACACGCTCGCGAATTCCTGGGTCGTTGGGGGCAAGCCATTCGGTGGGGCCGCGTAACGCGGTTCCACCGTAGTGATGTTTCTCGACACGAAGCGAATTGTCGTCCAACGCCGACTGTTTCGTTTCGAGATCAAAACAATGGAAGTCGCCGTCTGTGGCATGGACTGTGATCCGCCAACGCTCACGCAGCACATCAACAGGTTTTTCCAAGGAAAGGGCACGGTGAAGCAAGTCAACTTCGAAACCGCAGGCGTCCTGTTCATGGAATACCTTCACGACACGCTCATGAAGCACGCGACCTGTCTTGCGGGCCAAGTTCCAGAAATCGATTGGCTGGCCGTCGAAGGTCGTTTTCACCCAAGCGGTATAGATGCCGTGCTGGTGTGGATGATCAAACGGAAACATTTCGGTGACCGCACGGCCGTGTGGCGATCGCACCGGATGCAAACAACCGCTGCGTCGATAGATCGAGTCGATTCCTTCGGGTAACGGCGGAGATCGCTTGTTGTAGGTGAGCACCGCTTGACCGTCCTGAGATACGACAATCAAGTCGGCCGTCTGCTCGACTTCCAACTGCTGTCCGTCTGCAGGAACAGCCATCAATACGAAGACGGACAATCCGGCCAAACATCGAAAAGGGTGATTCATTGAACTCGACCACGAATACGGTTCTGTGTTGCTGCGGACACATTGTATTCGTTCATGCCGTTCGCCGCCGTTGTCGCGTTTCGGTTCGAGTTGAGTCCTTCGCGTGACGTTGCGGGATTTAACAACGAAAGGTCGGTTCTTCTTTCGAATCGCCCGCGAGGCCTGCAATCCGCGTGACCGGCAGGACAATCCTAGCTGCACCCGGACGCACCCGAGACCGAATAGCGTTCGGTGAGGTCGACGCTCTCACGACGTAATCTGGGATCACGAGTAATCGTTGCAGTCGTCAACCTCGAAATCGTGACGCAGTCAATCTCCACGAAACACCCGAGGGATCTGCTGGCGGTTTTCCATCGAGTCGAAACCAATTGCATCCACTCTCCGCAGGACGCGGTCGGAGTGCACTCGTTTGAATCGATGAGTTGTCGGAAGGAATCGAAAATGAAACACGCACTGGTCGCACTGGTCCTATTAATTGGTTGGACACAATCTGTGGTGTTCGCTCAGAACACTCCGACGATCGGAGGCCCGGGGCTCACTTCTAGCGTTGAAGACCCCGTCGTTGATTTGCGACACACTCGCCATTCTCGCGAGTTGTCGCGTATTCCAGGTGACGCCCTGTTTGGATCGTCGCCACTGACGCCTCTTCGTGAGCGAACGATTGCGTTAGAGAAACGTATCTATCGAGCGACCGACGTGAAGTTCGGAACGAACTTCAACACTCTGATGCAGGGATTGTCAGACGAAATCGCAGGGGAAGACGACTACGGCATGGCGACGTTCATGCAGTTCAACGCATCCTGGGATGGATACAGGAAGGGATGTGCCGACCAAGGGGAAATCACCTTGGGGCTGGAGGGCCGTTGGAATTGGGGCACAACGGATCCCACGACCCTCGGTAATGTAGGTCTGGGAAGTTTGACGTTCACGTCCAATCCGTTCACGACCTACACGCCAACGTTTCTGGTACGTAACTTGTTTTGGCGACAAGGGAGTCGCAAGGCAGGATGGATGTACCGTATCGGACGCGTCACGCCCGACCAATTCCTGAGCACGTCTCAGCACATCACGCCATTGACGATCAACTTGCCGATCGCGAGTACGGGCGCGTTTGCGATGGGACTTCCCGATTCGGGTCTTGGGATGTTCGCAGGTCTGTTCCTGACGGACTGGGCCAACATTGCGGGGGTCGTTTCGGACGCGAACGCGGACCGAACCAACTTCGGTGACCTTGGCGAGGGCGACCTGTTCAAAGCGGTCGAGCTGCAGGTGAAGATCCTTCCGTTCACCGAAAAGGCGGGGTATTCCAAGCTCACCTTCTGGCACAACGACGGTACTGACAATGGTCAAGCCATCAATGGAAGTACCGGTAAAGAAGGTTGGGGCTGGTTTCTCAAGGGTGAGCAAGAGCTGACGAGGGATGGACGTATCGTTGGCTTAATGCGGTACGGAAAATCGTACGGAAAGTCGGCATTGTACGAGCAGCTCGCAGCCGGTCACCTGATTGTGTACGACCCCTTTAAGTCGGGTAGGTACAAGCGACGTGGTTACAATGCGGACCTCGCCGGCCTGGTCTATGGCTGGGTACAGCCGGCGGCAGTGGATCGCGACGAATCCAACATCGAAGCATTCTATCGCTTCGCATTGTTTCCCCAGGTTCAGGCAACGGTCAGTTACCAGGCCATCATCAATCCAGCGTTGGATCCCAGCAACGATTATGGCGGGGCGTTCAGCCTTCGATTGCGATCGACTTGGTGAGTGGTGTTGGCGATGTCGTCAGCGATGTCGTCAGCGAGGCTCCGATCACTTGAGTCTTGATGCTCAGCGCATGGGGCACTTGGGGGCACCTGCCCCAACACGTCTTAGCCGGGTGCGCTATTGCGCAAGGTCGCTGAGGGTAACTCACCGAACAGTCGGTGATATCGGGACGCGAATCGGCTAAACGCCCATTCTCCATGATCGGAAAGAATCGTGCTGACGGTCACTTCGTCGCGATCGGCCGCCAGCAACGCTCGACGAACCCTGTGGAGATGCCTCAGCTGAAG
>JBPCVD010000440.1:0-26222 GCA_051010815.1 Rubripirellula sp. | reverse complement strand
ACCAAAGTCTTGATCTGAAATTCCAAGACAACGCTGCATGCTCAATTCTCGAAGGGCGCGGAGTTCACCGATGATCTTCATCGAGGCGCTTCGCAATTGTGATTGACCATCGAGTTTCAGCGATTGTAAGTTCGAAAATACGCGTATCTGTTCGATGCCGGCGTCGGTCATCGATCCGACGCGATCGAACGGAGCCGTGCATGCGATCGTCTCCAGAGGACAACCGTGGAACTCAATCAGGGAACGGCCGGTGATATCTGACTCCCATACGAGCAACATTCGCAAATGCCGATTGTTTGCGAGATGGACAAGTCCAGCATCAGTCAGTCCTCCACTGGTTCCGAAACACTGGAATTCTTCGAGCGAGCGAAAAGAAGCGAGTGACGCCAGGTGATGGTCCGTGAGCGACGCGTCGCGTGGAAACCGCAGCTCTCTCAAATTTTCGAGTTGTGTGAGGACGGACAGGTCGAGTTTTTCGATTCCTAAACCGTTGCGGAACTCAAGGGAATGCAAACCTACCAGTTCAGCAATGGCATCTACCGCAGATTGCGGCAGTTGAATTTCCCTGTCACGCCAATGGAGACGCAATCGTCGCAAGTCAGGCAGCAGCGCCAGGTGTTTGAAGACGTTTGGATCAACAGCTTCGCCTTCCAATCGGACTTCGATCTCGATCCCGTCGGATGAGTATAGGGAGCCGCCCGCAGCTTCGATGGCCTCGATTGCCGCGAGTTCCGATTTGTACGCTGCACGTGCGTTCTTGTCGGTGTCTGGATTTGCGGTACGCGCAATTCGGAAGCCGACATAGCACGCGGCGTCATCCGCATCCCAGTAGGTTCGATTGGCAGCACGACATATCAAATCGCCGTTGTACCAGCATCCCCCGCGAATGATATGAAAGTCGTTCACGGGGGTTTGCGGCCGATCCGAGTTGACCGGATCGACGGCCGCTCCATTGGGTCGGTCGAAACGAGGTCGTGTGTAGTCTTTGTAAACCGTGTCGAGCCATAGGTCTTCGCACCATTCCCACACGTTGCCATGCATGTCATGCAAGCCCCAAGGATTTGGCTTGAAATTGCCAACCGGCGACGTGAAAACGAAACCGTCTTCGGGGTCATGCTCCCAGTCGAGCAACCATTGGCGTTCGGCGGCATGTTTCCGGTGCTTCTCCAGTTCGACGTTGCCGAAATTCGCATGTTCGTGCACCACCCCACGCGCTCGATCCCCAAAAGAAAACCATGTCGACGTTCCCGCGCGACAAGCGAGTTCCCATTCAGCTTCCGTGGGAAGCCGGTAGGTCACGCCTTCCTGCTTTCCAAGCCAGTCGCAATAGGCCTTCGCGTCGTTCCAGCTAACTCCAACGACGGGGTGGTCGTCTGATTGCGGAAATCCAGGACGCTTCCAACTGAAGGAATCGGAACGTTGAAAGTCGTGAGATTCGTAAAGCGGTTGATCCTCGGGCGTTGGATCCCAACCAACCATCTCTGTGAGGCCACGTTCTGCGGAGGTCTGATAGTCCGAGTGTTGAACGAATTTCCTGAATTGGCCAACGGTGATCTCCGTCTCGGAAATCCAAAACGGTTGGGTCACCCAAGTTACATGCGCGGGGCCCTCGGCATTGCCAAAGTTTTGGCCGGCGGTGGAGTAGGGGAAGGCCTTCTGAAGCGCCCGTTCGCCGCCGTTGGTTCCTTGGATGAAGCGTCCACCGGCGATGAAGCGTAGCTGAGGCTTGGACTCAGCATGCGGCGGATCGCCACTGACCAGACAGGCCAATGGGGAGAGGCACAAAAGCGAAACAATTAGATACCGCATACCGACTCAAACTCCAGGTGAACATGATTGTACTCACCCTCGTCGATCGAAACTTTGGTTGGGCGGTCGGCATGTGCACGACGATCCAATCACAGATGATCGCTCGATGCGTGTTCGCGGTTGCTAAATGACGCTCGCACCCAGAGAGGAATCCCCGCAATCCACGCCGCTTTCACGGCACTGGGTTTCGATGAACGCGCAATGTTTCTTCGGGAGGGATGTGTTTTTGCAGAGAATAGGTTGAGCAGGGGCCACCTCGATGTGTCGAGCCGGGTTCTATGAATCGAAGCGTTCCACCTCGATGTAGTAGGCCCCCCGAAGGACATCTTGCTTGTCGTCGGTCAACCAAGTCTGCAACAGCGTTTGTCCTTCCGGCAAGTCGACTTCGAAGGTGACCGATTCGTCGTCGGGAGCGATGTCCTTGCTTGCCTCTTGCTCGCCGATCTTGAGTCGGGCTTTCTTCGCACGCATTGGAGCCGCCGCGTCGTCGGGAAAACGTGAGAGTCGAACGGCGTACTTTCCAGCCCGGACGACATTGATTGCCCAGAAGCCGTTGATGACGACTTGGTCGTCACCTAGCTGTTCTTTCTTCCAGATCACATTTCCGTCGGTGGGGTGCCAGTCGCGAACGGTAAACCGCGTCGGGTTCTCTTCTTGCGAGCCAACCTGGAATCGAGTGTAAGCGGCTCCGTCAGAGAAGACGTCAGCGTAGTAGTCTTCGTATGCGGTCGTCAGTTGTCTCACGACGTCTGGATGCTTGGCGGCTACGTTCGATTGTTGACCCGGATCAACGGTCATCTCATAAAGTTCTCCGTCCACCAGACGCCATCTTTCGGAAAGCACGGCATAGTGCGGATACCTATTCCTGCGACGCGATTCAGTCACCAGTTCAGTTTGATCCGCCTGGCGTTCTACGAACATGACTCGCGCGGGCCAAGCCGAATCCTGATTCATAAGGAGCGGAGCGATACTGGTGCCGTCGAAGGTTGGGAGTTTCGCCGGTTTCAAATTGCAGAGCTCGATCAAAGTCGGGAACCAATCACGACAACAAGTGAGTGCTTGCACCTCATGTCCGGCATCCAGTTTCCCCGGCCAGCGGACAAAGCAAGCCACGCGATGGCCGCCTTCGTAGCACGAACCCTTCTTGCCTCGCATTCCTGCGTTGAAGTCGTCCGGAGCTCGTCCGGACGCCGAGCCGTTATCACCCATGAAGATCACGATTGTGTTTCGATCGAGCCCTCGTTCTTTCAACGAGTCCATCATTCGGCCAAGGTTCTCGTCAAAATTGATGATCATGCCGAAGAACTTTGCGCGGTTCTCTGGATGGCCGGAATCCAAGAACGGCTCGTAGTACTTCTTCGCGACGGTGTGTGGTCCGTGCATCGCGTTTAACGGCAAGTACGCAAAGAAGGGTTGGTCAGAACTTTGAGTGATGAACCGTTCGCATTCTCTGAAGAAGACATCTGTGCAATAGCCGTCGATTTGTTCTGGAGTTCCGTTGCGATAGTAGGTGTCATCAAAGAAGTCGTTACCGACCGGGTTCCCGATCTCATCGATTCCGCCCGCTCGATGACATACCACGTCTTGGAAGCCACGGAATCTCGGTGCGTAGGGCCAGGCATCACCCAGGTGCCACTTGCCAAACATTCCCGTTCGATAGCCCGATTCTTCAAAAGCGTTTGCCAGTGTCTGCTCGTCGGGGTCCAGCAGTTGGCGACCCTCGGTCACGGCCCACGCACCAACGCGAGTCGAGTAGCGACCGGACATCAAAGCCGCACGCGTGGGCGTGCACACCGGATCGACGTGGTAGTCTTCCAGTCGAACACTGTCGGCATAAAGTTGATCCAGGTTGGGCGTCGCTAACCACGGATTTCCGTAACACGCCATGTCTCCGTAACCTTGGTCGTCGGTGACGACTAGGATGACGTTGGGCGATTCGCTCTCGTCGGCCCACACCGGCACGATTCCGTATAAAAGCACTCCCAGAGTCACGTAGATCGTCAGTCGATTCATCGCCAGTGCTTTCGTTGGGAACGGGGCTCAGGAGAGGCTTCTGTCCCGACGACCGTGTTGGGGCTGGTGTATGGCAAAATCATCAAAATGTGTCGCGGGTGATCTCTACGGGCTTCGCACAGAATCACGGTGGCCCTGGCGCGACTTTCGGTAGGACTTACCAATCAGAGCACAAATGTTACACAAAAAACGGCGAATCTCACCAACCAGTCCAATTGCCTGTGTCAGCCACGTTCGGCATCGGAATTCGCTAATCTACCGGTCCTGTACCAGCGGCAACCGATTCTGTTCGGGGTGCCCATCATTTTCGCATTGCTCCGACAGTTCCGTTTTGCCTCTCCTGGGCCAGTCATCATGAGAATTCTCACTCGCTTCTCTCGACCCCTCTTCCTGCTCGTTATCGCGGTTTCCTGTGGTGCTGGAAGTCAATGCAACGCTGCCGATCGACAGCCCAATGTGATCCTGATGGTCACCGATGATCAGGGGTACGGCGATCTATCGTGTCATGGCAATCCGACTCTACAGACTCCCCACCTCGACTCGCTCTACTCGGACTCCTATCGATTCACCGATTTTCACGTGGCGCCTTTCTGCACGCCAACGCGGGCAGCTGTGATGACGGGGCGGTATCCCGCGCGCACGGGCGCCTATCGCACGTCTTCGGGACGAACCAGTTTGCATCCGCGGGAAAAGACATTGGGTGATCTGTTCACGTCCAATGGTTATGCGACGGGGATCTTCGGCAAATGGCACCTTGGCGATAACGCGCCTTCCAGACCCATGGATTGCGGATTCGAGCGCTCCGTTTGGCATCGCTGCGGCGGCGTCACTCAGATCTCGGACCATTGGACCAACGATTACTTTGATGATACCTACCTCGTTGGTGATCGCCCTACGGAGTTCAGTGGCTACTGCACTGACGTTTGGTTTGACGAAGCGATGAAATTCATGACCTCGGTGACCCGGGATGCGGGTGGGAACAAGCCGTTCTTCGTCTATCTGCCGACCAACGCTCCTCACGGTCCCTTTCTGGTCGGCCAAAAATGGAAACAGCCGTTTATTGATGCCGGTATCCCGGCCAAGCAAGCGGCATTCAAAGGCATGGTTGCAAACTTTGATTGGAACGTGGGTCGACTGATGAGTTACCTGGAGACAACCGGTCTCGATTCAGAGACGCTGGTAATCTTCATGACCGACAATGGAACGGCGGGCTGCTTATTTGATCAGGATGGACGGATTTCAGGTTGGCCTGTGGATCCGAGCGAGAATGCCAACATGCGTGGTGGGAAGAGTTCGCCCTACGACGGTGGACACCGGGTGCCATTGTTCATCAAGGACCCCGATAAGAAGTTCGGTCGTCCGCGCGACATTGATACGTTGACGATGCACTTTGATCTGACGCCAACCCTGATGGAAATGTGCCGTCTCGAACGGCCCTCGAGTTGGCCAACTCTGGATGGGCGTTCTCTCGTTTCGTTGTTGAATCCGAATGGTGAAGCGTGGAAGCCGCGCGTGCTTCATACGCAGATGCATGGTGGGAACGGATTTGTCAAACCGGGAGATCCATGGTTGGTGGGTGCAGCGTTGACAAAAAGATGGAGGTTGGTCGAAGGTCGCGAGCTCTATGACATTCAAGCCGATCCTTCGCAACGTCAGGACCGGGCGAACGAGTTTCCGGAGGTCGTTCGGGAGTTGTCCGAGGATCATGCAGCATGGCTTACATCGGTCCGCCCAGGAATGGATCCAACGCGGATCCTGATCGGGAGCGATGTTGAAAAACAGAGCGACCTGACCAGTCAAGATTGGGTGATGCCTGTGGGCGGACCTCCCTGGTCACACAATCATGTTGTCAGACGCATGATCTCAAACGGATCTTGGTGGCTTGAGGTGGCGAAAGCGGGAAAGTATCGATTCACTCTTTCACGTTGGCCGCTCTCTATCAAGAAACCGATCGAATCGACGGAAGCTCAGATCACGATTGGTTCCCATAGCGAGACTCTGAAAATTGCAAAACCGAATCGTGAGACATCAGCGACGTTTGAGCTTGATCTGATCGCCGGCCCTACCGAGTTGCGAACGTGGTTGACGACGCCCGAAGGAAAGCAGCATGGTGCGTACTTCGTCTCGGTGGAGCGAATCGGCAACAACCAAAACGATACGCCATCGATCTTGTGGTCCCAGTACGGGCTGAACAACCAGACGCTCAAGTTAGCCGTTCATACTGATGCTGATCCGATGTCGGCGTCCAAAGAATCGCTTGTTCAGCTCTGGTTGAAACGCGGTGATGCTTGGGAGCACCGTCTCGATTCCGTCGTCGATCCGCTCACGGCCATGGCGACGTTCCGATTGGAGGACTGGGATCACGAGCTTGAAGTGTCGTACCGTGTCACCTTGGGTGAAAGCAATTTCGAGGGACGGATTCGCGCCGAACCCAAGGACTCGCAGCCACTGAAGTTGATGGCCGTCGCATGCGTGAACGACAAGTGGTTCCCCTATGCGGAAGCGGTCAAGCAGATGATCCGCCAAGATCCAGATCTTGTATTCTTCGCCGGGGATCAGATCTACGAAAGCAACGCTGGTGGTGAGGTGGTTCCCGCAGACAATGCCGCCGACGTTCCCGAAGCAATGGCGAACTACCTTGCGAAATGGCGAATGTTTGGCCTTACGTTTCGTGATCTGCTGAAGGATCGCCCATCCCTCCTTATTACGGATGACCATGACGTCTACGCCAACGATCTTTGGGGCAATGGCGGACGGCGAATGATCGGCGATCGAACTACCGGTGGTTACAACATGCATCCGGACTGGGTGAACGCTGTGGAGCGGACTCAGATGTGGCATCTACCTGACGCTGCCAAAGCGGGGCCGTGGGGAGACGGAATCAACGCCTACTTCACGTCACTCGATTACGGCTGTGCGAGCTTTGCCATTTTGGAAGATCGGAAGTTCAAGTCGCCCCCGTCTGCCGTCTTGGAAGTCAGTGTGAATGACCCGGAGAGTGTACGACCCAACGATACCTTGGAGGTGATCAAGGATCCGGCGTTTGACGCCCGCAAGCTGGATCGAGACGATCTGCATTTGCTGGGCGCGGATCAAGAAGCATTCGTCCAGGCATGGGCTTTGGATGTTTCGCAGCGACAGCGATTGGCGGCCGTTCTGACTCAGTCACCGTTCGTGAACATTGGTAACTACGACGTCCGATTTGGGGACATGGATTCCAACGGGTGGCCGCAGGGGGCACGAAATCGGGCATTGCGAGCGATTGCTCCCGCGAATGCCATCATGGTTTCTGGCGACATTCACTTTGGCACCTTGCATCGACACGGCATCGATCGATGGGGCGATGGACCTTGGAGCTACTCGCTTCCGGCATTCGCATCAAAGCAAAACCGAAGTTGGGGGCCGAGCGTGCCTGCTCAAGGCAACGAGATCGCGGGCGTCCCAGGAACGGGAAACCATCACGATCGATTTGGCAACAAATTGACGGTTGCTGCGACGGCTCCCGGCGTCAACGGATATGGAATGATCACCTTCGACGACCAGCAACGAACGATTCGCTGCGAAGTTTTCAGCATGGACACCGAGCGAGTGCCCGATGGAAAATCAGTGCAAGGTTGGCCCCACACGGTCGACGTTCCACGCAACTAGCCCGCGCGAAGGACAGCATTCCAAGGCGTTCCTCATCGCACGCGACCGTTCTTGTTCATCGGCTCTGCATCGCGTCCGACCGCACTTCGTTTCGTGCAACGGCCTTTGGTTACACTGAACCCTTCGGGCAATAGCTGCGGCATCGTGATCGATGGATCGGGGAACGGACGGAAGGAGGGTTTGATGAGGACGCGATTGAAATCGTATGCGGTTGAAATGATTTTTACCGCTCGGGAATTCGTTTCGCTGGGTGGTCATGTTTCGGTGCAATTCATTTCACCGTGTCTGATTTCATTTGGTTTGATCTCTCTGGGTCTGTGTTCATCGACCACCGCACTAGGCGAGCAGGGGGACGATAATGGTAGGCCGTCCACGTCAGACACCACGTCGAGCATCCCTTCGAGCACTGAGGCGGTAACCGCGTCTGACGAGCCCGACTTGATTCAACAAGAGGCAGACATCGATGAGGATGTGGAAACGCAACTTCAAGAATTGACCCGTGAGTTTCGCGACTACAGCGGTGCAGATCTCGTGTTTCATCGAGATGCTTTGCCGGAGGGGAAGTATCACGATGTGCTCAAGCCGCTCTCGAATGTAGTCCGGGCGAGTGCCGCCAGGATCTGCTTGGAAGAAGTGAAGATGTATCCGCGGGACTATTTTGCAGACGTCGGTCTGAAGGCGATTGGAGTTTTCGCAGCCTGCGCATCGAAGACATCCACGGATCGATCGCGACCATTCGATGCTCAGCTCGGGGGCTTCCGCTACTTTGGCGTCTATAATGGGTCCGATGCTGTTGCGGCGGCTTTCTACAGTGATGGCCAACTAGCGCTGACGTTTCACCACGAGGTCTTTCACCATGTCGATTCGACTGTCGAAGGTGACACGGCGGCATGGCAACTATCAAGCGATGATGCGTTCTATCAAGCCGCAATCTCAGGGCAGCGACCCTACCAGGCGCCGCCGGTCGCCGGAGACGATCTGGAGGACCTTCGAAGTCGATGCATTGGCTACACGCTGAGGGATGCTGTCAGCGACTACGCCGCAAAGAATAGCCGCGAAGATCAAGCGGAAACCGCGCGGCATTTGATGAGCATGCTTCCCAACGCGTTGGTCCAGGCCATCGACGAGCCAGAGTTGCCGGGAAGCCAACGCATTTTGCATGTCCTGCGCGAATACGAACAATCGCTGCCTGACGGACCCAATTTCGACTGGTTCGTTGATGTCGCATTGCAGCGCGCAAAGCCAGAGAAACGCTTTAGCACGGTCAACGAATTGTTGGTTTCGTTCCGCCAGTATGCGGCGCGCGGACCGAAGGGGTATCCCCGCATTGCAGCAGATCGACGTGGGGCTCGGGCGGTACTTCGAGCCGCCGTGCGTGCGAGTACTGATGAGACGTCAGCCGAGGAGGCTGCGGAATTGACGAAGCTGGCAACCGTGGTGACTGGTGCCTTGATGCTTGAACGAATCCGTCCCGATAAGAACCAAAAGCATTTCGATATTTGGGGCTCGGAGGACGCCGACGGTGTGAACCGGACGCTGCGACACGACGTGGCACAATTCGCGGGAGACGCGAAACGTTTGAAGTGGATCTGCGATCGACATGCGCCCGACCAAGACTGGGCGGCCGATCAACTCACGCGATCACAATTGGAACGGCTGCGGATGCTCACGAACTACTATCGGTTCATTCGGGACCAGTGGTCCGTGACGCCTGGGACGAAGGCCGTTTTTGATTCGGCGTGCGAGATTGTGCTCGATTCCTTACCGGCCGATCAGTCTGATCTCGCTCGGGAACTGAAGAACGCGTCCCTCTCGGAATTAGCCGGGGAATTGGCGAAGCTTGGAGTCTTGGAATGAGATTGGTGCAGACCCGTTGAAAGGGGAATCCGAGCGATTTGGCAGTTATTCGCCGGTTTTGCGTCTTCGAGCGATTCTTCAGCATGACGAGAGAACCAATTTGTTGATTGTTTTTGAGAATCTTTGTGACACATGCCGGGCGGCGGCAACCAACGGGCATGATTCGCGCAGCCGCAGAGCATCGAAACGTTCGGACCGATTTCCCCAGTGGTCGGACGGTGTCACCCCAGCGACGAGCGAGTTCCGTGGAGATTGAAGAGGAAGCGTCGTTGATTCGTCGGACTCGAGAGGGGTCACACAGCGCATTTGCCGAACTCGTCCAACGTCATCACCGGTTGGTGCGGGTCATACTGGGGCGCTATCTGCGGGATGACTACGAGGTCGATGAAGTTGCCCAACGGGCTTTCATCGAAGCTTTTCGATCGATCGACCAATTTCGCGGAGAGTCGAATTTTGGCAGTTGGGTCGTTGCCATCGCACGGCGACAGGCAGCGATGTTTGTGCGTAGCGAGAGCCGACGGCGGAAACGCGAAACGACGGTGGGTGAACTCGCATTGCTGAACTGGAATCAGCGTGGCGTGGAAGAAACTGCGGATACAGCGCACCAGCTCAAGAAGCTATCGGAGTGTCTTAAACGTCTTCCTGGAGGCAGTCACTCACTTGTAACGCGCTACTACTTTGAACGGCAATCCATTGAGGGAATCTCGGCGGAGCAGGGCCGGAGTCAGGGTGCCCTTCGCATGCAGTTGATGCGAATTCGTAGTGCGCTCGCTGAATGCATCTCCCAACGTGCTGACGAGGACAGGTAATGAATTACGATCAGAAACGTGGACAATGGGTGAAATTCGTGTGTGGCGATGCGAGCCCAGCGGAGGAAGCTGAGGTGGTGAAGCTCGTCGAGGAAGATTCGACGTTCCTGTCTGCTGCCATGCTCGATCTGGAGCTGGACAGCCTTTTGCGAGAGTCGCATCGCCCTTCTGGGGATAGTGGTCGATTCGTGGGATCGGTGCTCGAGCAGTTGGATTGGGAGTCGCCGGCGACGAATTCACGAACCGCCGATCCTGAGCGATTGCCGTTGGTGTCGACTCGATATCCTGTCGAGCCACCGCCGCGAGTGATCACTGACCAAGATCTGCCTTCGGCGATATTGGACGCGGCGATCGTTCCGCCGGTCGTGACCCCGACACAACCTCGGAGTACGCCGTTAAGGCGTGAACCGAAAACGAACGCGTACGTTTGGCGAACATTCGTTGCACCGCTGGCAGCAGTCACACTGGTCGCCGTGACCGTTGCGATCTATCTCGAGTCGAAACGGATGACCGCGCGCCAAGAGGCTGCGATTGCTTCGGAAGGTCGAAGCTCGCGGGACGTCACGTCGGACGTGGCATCGGAATCGCAAGGCTTGGACGCGATGGCTGAGGAGACGGCGATCGACGAGCGCAATGGCGCGACACTTGCCGAGACGTCGGACGCGTCAAACGGAATGTCAGTTGCGATTGAATCAACGATCCTTCCTTCACAGCCATCCGCTATGAATTCGCAGTCGGATGCTGGCGAGTCGGATCAAGAAGTGGTCGTCGAGGCGGGGGTTGACCGCAGCGATTTCGGCGGATTGGTTTCGGTGTCCGATCAGACATCTGACGTTCTTTGGTATCGTCGGCCCCTCATTCGAGAACTGGGCGAGACATTGTGTCTGGATCGCGGTGAGGTGGAACTGGAGTTCGCTTCGGGTGCAAAGCTGACGGTTCGGTCACCTGCAAACTTTGTGATCGATTCTTCGAACAGTCTGCTGTTGGCTCACGGTCGCGTCACAGCATTTGTTCCGAAGAAAGCCATCGGATTCACGATCGATACACCATCGATGCAGATTGTCGACTTAGGCACGAGGTTCGAAACCGAAGTATCGCGCACAGGCGCTGTGGGCGTGCATGTGTTGGAAGGGAAGGTGCTGCTGAAGTCGGTCGGGAAATCTGGTGGCGATCAGCAAAACTGGACATTGCAGAAGGGCGATCGCAAGTTTGCAGATGCCGACGGACATTGTGTTGATTGGAGAGTCGATGTCACAGCGAATGTTTTCGGCGAGATCAAAGTGTTGATTAACGGGCAGCAACAGGCTTCCGAGACGGCGGATGAAATTGAAGCGATCGCGAAGCACCCAATTTTCGACGCGATGGCTCGTGGAATCGATGAAGGATTTGAAGGGCGTTATGTCTTCAACGGTGAGGTGCGGGAGTATGGAAACGACTCGGGCGATGTCACCCGAATTATCGAGGATCTTTCGGTCTTGGCCGAGATGGCCAAGCGAGCCAATGAGATAGACGGCGCCTATCGTATCAAAGACAAGCAATATCATTATGAAAACCTGAGAGAGCAGCTTGAGGCTCGGCGTCGTGTGGCCAGAATTCACGGGTCACGCGCGCTAGGGGGACAATTTCGACCGCGAGAAATGTTTGAGTCAGAGGCGACGGACTGCGATCGTCTTGAAGCATTGCAACGCAATCTCATCAGGCGTCTGGCGTACGTTGATCTTGGGGCCACCGGTCGTGGGGCGCAGGCGACATCGGACCTCCGTCTACAGGTCCCTCGCAGCGTTCCGCCACCCGTCGACCGTTCTAGCGGTTCTGAAGCGCAAGCGTCTGCGAGTGCAAGCGATGGCGCCGCGGAAGCAGAATTGTCAGGGATGCGTGATCAACACGAAGAACGTGATGCCCTGAATCGAACATTGGAACAAATGATCCTTCGGAAGCGTTCCAACGAACGCTGACAAACGATGCACCGCATAGGTGACGACCGAGACTCAAGATTCGCTGAAAAACGACCGTCCTTCGATCATTCGTGATAGCCATGCAACGAGCCAAACTCCAACGATTGCCAATCCGTTTTTCGCTTGCCATCGCGATGATTGTTGCATGGGCGTTTGTGGACGTCGGTTCGACGTCGGCGGAATCACCCGATTTCATTCAGCAGGGCCGAGAACTCTTCGAGCGCAACTGGCCCGTGGGAAACCCAGCCTTTGGCGGCGACGGACTTGGTCCTCTCTTCAACGGCCAATCGTGCGTTGCTTGCCACCACCAAAAGGGTACGGGGGGTGGTGGCGACGCACCATTCAATGCCAAGACGGTTGGTATCGAGCAGATGCGCGTGGTGGGCGGATTGGTGACGGATGATGTGATCGCAACCATGGTGCGGTCGTTTCATCCTGGGTTCATCCAGGCAGACGGCACCATCGCGAATACATTGCCCCTTTCTCACCACGGTGGTTCGTCTGCATTTATCCAAGCCAATCACGCGTTGTTCTCTCGCGTGCCCGCCGAGTTCAGCTCGTTTGGCGGCCCGCTCAATTCGGAGGAAACGCGTCTTGCCAATGCGACACCGATTCTCTTTAGCAACAAGATTGGACGCTACGAAATCGCGCTCAAGGCGAGAGTTTTTCAACGCAACACGACGGCGTTGTATGGCAGCGGATTGATCGACCAAGTCACCGACCGACAGTTGGATCAACTCGTGCTTGCTCAGAAACGGCACCCTGAAATCAGCGGTCGTCCCTCGACTTTGGACGACGGCAGATACGGAAAGTTTGGCTGGCGAGCGAACATTGCGACGTTGTTGGAGTTCAACGATCAAGCGTGCGCCAATGAGGTCGGGCTGGAAACGCGACGGAAACCTCAACCGCTGGATCCGACCGTTCCCCAATACAGGAACCCATCGATCGACATCACAGATCAGCAGATTCGGGCGATGACTAGCTTCGTCGCGGCACTTCCCAAGCCAATTCGTCGCTCACCGGACGACAGTCGAACGCGACTTGCCGCACAGCGCGGCGAACAACTCTTTGGATCGATCGGCTGCTCAGTCTGTCACGTTCCCAGCGTTGGCGCCGCAACCGACGTCTACAGCGATTTATTGCTGCACGACATGGGATACGAATCGATGGATCTGAATTTTGCTGAACCCTATCGAGTCAAGGCTTCGCCGATCGTTATGACGTCCTCGACCACGACGACGAACAGTCGGTCCACCAACTACTACGGACAGACATCCACCATGAGTTCGTCGCAGTCAAGTGGATCGAGTCCCTCGTCACGGGATCGCCGCCCATCAAGCGGCTATGCCTTTCAAGCGCCGACTCAACCGCAGCGATTTTCATTTACTGATCTAGGATCAAAGACAGAGACATTCACGGACGTAGACTCCACGGAGACCGATATCACGACATCAAGACGTTCCGGAACCGCGACGACCGTCACCGAACGCTCGACGACAGTGACTAAAAGCGTCGTCATCAAGGTGACGTATGAACCGACCATGTTCAATCAGGAATGGCGTACGGCGCCTCTTTGGGGTGTGAAGGACTCCGCTCCGTACATGCATGATGGTCGCGCCGAAACACTGCTCGAAGCGATTTCGATGCACGAAGGGGAGTCGATTGGAACTCGCGACCGCTTTCTTCTGCTTTCTTATGCTGATCGGCAGGCGGTGATCGCGTTTCTCGAAACACTTGTCGCGCCACCCAATGCGCCTCAGCCGGCGATGTGATCATCGCCCTCATGCCGACAATGTCAGCTAATGATCGGCTTGGATTTCTCGGCCGACGCAGTATCCATGATTCAGATCGAGGCCGTTGGATTCAGCGATCAGAGGGACGATACGGATTTTGTGCGGGTCGCCGAGTCGACACACAACGAGAGTTGAGGTGGGCGTACAATGCGTTTTCAACTTTCGCACCCTCCATGTCTATCACTCCGAAGCGTTATGAATCGAAGACTGATCATCCTGCTGATCACGGGCGTCGCCATCTATGGAACTGCAAACGGACAGGAGAAGACGGCTCAACCCATCGGCACGCTTGATCCGGAAATGGCGGTTCGTAAGCCGTCCGATGATGGACTCACGTGGCATGACGTCTCGACGTGGGGTGCCGAAGGTCGGATTCTGCCGGAGCAAGAGCGAATTCGCTGGTTCGATCGGTTTCCTGATTCAGCCGAAGCGACGGTTACCAGTCCGGTGTGGAGACTCAGCCGACACTCGGCTGGCATGATGGTGCGATTCAAAACAGACGCGACATCGATTCATGTCCACTACAAGCTCATGAGCCCGAGTCTCGCGATGCCACACATGCCAGCGACGGGCGTAAGTGGCGTCGACTTGTATGCCCGGGACGCCGATGGGCAATGGCGTTGGGTTCAGGTGACGCGACCCTCCAAGCAGGAAATGAAGGTGCCCTTGATCAGTGGATTGAAACCAGGCTTTCGCGAGTACGCGGCCTATTTGCCTCTCTACAACGGAGTAGAGTTCTTGAGCATTGGCGTCGACCCCCAGAGCAGATTCGAACCACTGGCACCACGGCCGAAACCGATCGTCTTCTACGGAACCAGCATCACTCATGGCGCGTGTGCCAGTCGCCCTGGGATGGTGCATACTGCAATCTTGGGACGGCGATTTGACCGCCCCGTGGTGAATCTTGGTTTCTCAGGCAACGGAAAAATGGATGAAGCGGTTGGCGAGTTCCTGGTTCAAATCGACGCGGCTGTGTACGTAATTGACTGCCTTCCGAATATGAATGCCAAGACGGTTTCGGAGAAATGTGTCCCGCTGGTGAAGCAGATCCGGGCATCAAAACCTGACACGCCAATTGTGTTGGTGGAAGATCGTCGGAATACGAACAGTTGGATCCTTCCTGCTCGCGATGCGTTTCACTCTGCCAATCACCAGGCACTCAAGGACGCCTTTGATTCGCTGCAGGCCGATTCGGTAACTGGTTTGTATTACATTCCGGGTGATCACCTTTACGGCGACGACGGCGACGGTGCGACCGACGGGTCACACGCGAACGATCTCGGATTCATGCGTCAAGCTGACGTCTTTGAGCCCGTGTTACGCGAGGCACTTCGATCGCAACGTGCGGACCCAGCGAAGTAATTGCGTTCCGGAACCCTCGACATTCCTGCTGCTCGAAGCCAACGGCTGACCGTCTCAGCTGGTCGTCGCGGGAGAACCGAACGTGACCTGAAGAGCGGAATTTCAATCACTATCATGGGCGGGTGAATCGCCGTCGTAGTTTTGGTTCAGGTATTCCACAAGCGCCGCGAGGTTGGCCAATCGCTGCGAGGCGCGTGACCCGTTGCGGAGGCTGGCGGGGATCACGTCGGGATCCCCCACGCTTTCCATCATCGATCTGGCCTGAGCGAGGTTGACCGACTTGAGCACTAGATTGGGCGTGAACTTCGCGTGCACGTTCTCCAGCAGCACGGCCGTGCTGTTGTGGAAGACGACGATGCGATCTTTGGGTCGCAGAAACTGATGCCACCGCTCTCGGAACTCATCACGTGAAACAGAATCTCGAATTTCGCTCTCTGGTACACGAAGATGTTGACGAAGCCTATCGCTGCGGAATGAATCCGACTGAATCGCGCATTTGAAAGCTTCCCCGCTGCCGAGTCGAAACGCTGTCCAATAGAGTGGCGCAGGCTTATCGACGTTCGATCGCGAAGTCGCGTCACGATCGACCAATTCTCGTTCGCCATAAGCGACTACGATATTCGAGAGATCGCCCGAGAGTACTCGCGGAACGTTCGGCATCCCGCTCCGGCGTCGCTCGTTCCGACGCCAATTCGCCGCTGGAGAATTCGTGTTGCGTTTCTCGAGTTGATCCGTCACCATCCGATCAAAGGCTTGTGTCAAACGATGGAAGCCAACGGTCTCCGGTTCCAGGGTTTCCAATGCAGCCACCGTCGCCTCGAGAGTCGAAAGCGCTTGAAGATTCGGCTCGCGACGTATTCGATAGCGGCCGGGTGAGGTTGGGGCGAGCCGGTATCGTGGCAATGTCTGTAGTCGTGGGACGTCTCGCATCAGAGTCTTGACGTGATGCCAGGTGCCATCCGGGATCACCAATTGCCCAGGTCGTTCGCTTGGCGACAATTCAGTCAACAATCGGGCATCATCACCGGGGAAGAGAAGGCCGACGTCTTCGGTGAGCGAAATCGAATCAAATTGCTTCGCGAGTTCTTTGTTGTGACCGGCAATCAGTTCACATCGTTCCAGCCATTGATGGACCATTCTCGCCGTATTGAACGGATGAAAACGCTCGCGACGATGCTGGAGTATCAGAACGGAGGTTCGGTTGGGAACCGTGCGAACCATGTCGCAGAAACAACTCGCTTGAGGTCGAAAACAGGACCAACAACGGTCGGAAGTTGTGGTCAATCGTTCCTTCGCGTCTTGATCAAGCGTTTGGCGTTGGACGGACAAGGAATTGCCTTGCGACTTGGTCAAGTGGGGCTCGATCTGCAACTTCATGGAGAGCGACGTGACGCTCAACGGTTCCGATACTCGTGAACCGGCGAAGTATAGATGATCTGATTCGGCTTGAAACCCGCAAGTTGGCGACGATCTGCAAGCTCACAACGCAAGCTCTGTCTGGTTTAGCCTCGCCGTTTGAACTGATCGATTCCGACAGCGACATATCGTCCGAACGACATGGAAAGGGATCAGCACGATCGGTTGAAGGAGACTCCGATCAAATCGAGGCGTATCAGCAGCCATCGGGTCATGAAGACGACCTGCGCGGGGCGCGTCATACCAATGACTCCGGAACTCGTGATGCGTCCGACCGTTTGGCCTAGGGTTGGCAACATGCGAGTTGCGAACCAGGTTTGACATCGATGTTGATTTGATTCTTTACCGATTCGACGCCGAGGAGGCGACAGGCAGGAACGAGGTCGTGGGCAGCCCTGATCTCGGACTCATCGACCAATTGGACACCTCTCCGGGAGACTGAGATTCGCTCCAAGTCGTGCAGTCTAGCGACGTCGTTTTTTTCAAGTTGGATCTCACTCAAGTCCGTCACGCGATAGTTGATTTTCTGTACGCGATCGAACATCGGAATGTCGAATGCTTCAACGATCGGGCGAAGCGACTTGGGGCCTTGGTAGTTGACCACTACCGATGTGAAATTGGGTGATCACATCAGAACTTGGCCGATGGTCCGAGTCTCGCCATTTGTGGCGACGGTCATCATGCTATTAGCTGCACGTCCCCGCGTCAGCACATCGATCAGACGTTGTTCGGCCACGTATTCTCGGTAGCTCTGAGAAATCCACGCGACCGCGACAGCAATCATCAGGCAGGCCAGCAAGAATACCTTCAAGCTGAATCGCGGTTTCCAGGATCGTTTCGTACGTTGGGACATGTCCAACCTGCGGCTTCAAGCGGGTACGGAATATGTTTCGCCAAACATCTACGGAAGTGACCCGAAGAGTGTTCATCGCACGATTTGGCAAACCGCGATTCCATCATCTCTGGATCGTAACGGAAGCGGCGTGCTGCACCTACTTCAGCATCGTAACCCGGCGTTTCTAAACCGCCGTGGATACGTCGTCGACGCTAGCGTCGTGATTCGGGTTGGATACGCTTTCTCAGCTGTTTACGGCCCAGCTCCTCGAGATAGTCGTAACCCTTCCACGTCAACACCAACGGTCCACGATTTGCTATCGTTTCAGCGCCGAGTTCAACGAACCCAGCATCGACGACGAGATATAGGTGGTGGATCACCTCGTCGCGTTCATAGCCTTTGATTGGAATCGGGCCCTTGAATAGGCGACTTCCGTGTTCTTCGACGAACAGCAGGAGTTTGTGCACCAGGTCGAAGTCTCGCTTCATGACGGGTCCTTTTTAGACTTTGTAACAATGTCGCTTCGTCAGCGACGGACCACGCGTTGGCCGCCGTTAGTTCTGTTTAGCATGATCCCTGCATTCAAGCGACGTAACATTTTCAGAGCTCACCTACGGGAATCGCATCGCCGACTCCAGCGGATCCATCGTTGGGAAAACAAGTCGATCTTCCCGCTAAAATCCTGGCATTGACTCCGCTCGGCGATTTTTCTGACCCGAACGGGTGGACCGAGTCCCATCAGGGCGTGCCTCACCACGCTTGCCGGGATCTCGAATTCACGTTCGATTCGCGGCCCGACGAACACGTCTGACTGAAATCAGCATTCTTACGAGCGACGAGACACGATGTTTAGGAATCTCTCTTCTCTATCGTTTGTGGTCATCGCTCTCACGCCGATCGTCGCCACGGCGCAGTCGTCGTTTCTCGTCAAACATGACGCAACTTGGAGCTATCACGCGGCGGAAAAGATGCCAAAGTCGGACTGGCGGGGCGTGGAGTACGACACCAAGGATTGGCCGAAGGGAATGGCCGGCTTTGGATATGGTGACGATGACGATGTGACCCTGTTGTCGAATATGAAGGGGAGGTTCTCGCGGGTCCTGATTCGCACCGATTTCGCGATCGCGGATCGAACGGAGCTAGATGCCCTCTATCTGTATGTCAATTACGACGACGGTTTCAAAGCCTACATCAACGGTAGCGAAGTCACTCGCGCGAATGTTGTTGAACCAAGTGGCGGCTTGGCAGCAGGCAATCACGAAGTTGCGGGATTCGAAGAGTTTGTGATTCAGAATGCGAAGACCTTCCTAAAGCGTGGTCGAAATGTATTGGCAATCGAAGGCTTCAATCGTTCCATCGATAGTTCGGACTTCAGTTTGCATCCCGCACTCTCCAGTCGCCGGGCAACGAACATCGATGGCTTGCCGGTGCGATCCCGAGTGTCACGCCTTGCGCCGATGACGGCGCCTACCGCCGGAATCCAGCGCGAATCACTCACACGCGAACAGGCAATCGCAGACATCAATGAGCTCCAACGACGATTGAAGGATCAATCGTCGTACGTTCGAAGGAACCGATTCGATCTTGAGTTGGCGTTCGAAGCACTGCGACGTTCGATCGAAGAGGAGGTATCGGTTTTCGAGTTGGGAGAAAGTCTCCAGCGATTGATCGCTAGAATCGGTGATTGCCACGCGAGAGTCGACGTTCCCGCAACTGATGCAAGAGCCTCCTACTTGCCCTTCATGCTCGCCGAAACGCGAGATGGCATCGCGGCTTTGAAGTTTGACCGCTCCGCGTTGGTCGATGCGGACTATCCGTATGTTGCAGCGATCGATGGCGTACCGATCGAGCGATGGCTCGATGCCGCTGCGACATTCGTTGCAAACGGTTCACCGCAACTCGTACGCAATCGATCACTCTCACGCGTACGACGGATCGACCAAGTTCGACGCCAACTGGGGGTTTCCGCGGCGGCTCAAGCCACCGTCACCTTACGGTCGCAGGACGGGATTGAAACCCGTGACCACACTGTGCAACTCGCCGAGCGTCCGTCGCCCGCGGGTCGCATTCCGATCGCGCGCACTCGGTTGCTGGATGACCAAATCGGATACCTTCGCATCGAACAGATGGACAATGCGTTGGAAAAGACGATCAACAAGCACATGCAGGAATTTCGCGAAACCCGCGGACTGATCATTGACGTTCGCGACAACGGTGGTGGCCGGTACGGAATCTTGCGTCTGATGCGTGGCTATTTGACACCTCCCGATGCGCAACCCTATGTGACCAATATTGCCACCTATCGGAAGGGCAAGCTGTTCGGCAGGGATCATCTTCACTATCGGCCAACGTTTCGCGAAAACTACGAAGGTTGGAACGAGCGGCAACGCGAAGCAATCAGGAAAGCTCGCGAGCAATTCAGACCCGAATGGAATCCACCGGACGAACTGTTTAGCGAATGGCATTACATGGTCATCGAGAAGACGCCTGGTGTCGGCCAATATCACTACGACCGGCACGTCGTCGTCTTGTGCAACGCAGGTTCATTTAGCGCGACGGACGGATTCCTGAGTTGCATGGCGGATACGCCGGGCGTGATTCTGCTCGGCGGAGCAAGCGGCGGAGGCAGTGGGGCAACGAGGCGGTTCACCCTGCCCGAATCTGGAATTCGTGTTGCACTTTCATCGATGGCTTCGTTCCGCCCCAATGGACGGTTGTTCGACGGTAACGGAGTCGAGGTTGACATTGAAATGAAACCTACGATTAGCGACTTCCTGGGAAAATCAGATACCGTACGAAGTAAAGCGATCGAGCTGATCAAGTCGAAAGAAAATTGATCAACGTGTGAAGTGTTCGCAATAGTTGCCCGATCTCCGACACCATTGAAGATTCTTGGCGACGACGATTTCAAGTTCTCGTGCCTGATAGGTTCGGAGCGACCATGAACGTTCTCGCTGGGGAGTTCTGACGCAGAAGAGGACAGGTACGGCGCTGACGGGCGCTTCCAACGGAGCTTTAGAGGACCATCGGGGCATTTCCGTTTTCGAGAGTGGAGATCGACTTGAAGGAAAAAGATACTCCGCTCCGTTGATCATGCGTAATCAACGATTGAAGAGGTCGCCAACCAACGTTGGGATCTTTCAGAAGCCAAGGCTCTGACCGTCGGTGGCGTTACGGATCGTTTCCTTCGACTGATCGCGAGTTTCGAACTGTCTCATTTCGTCGGGCAAGCCAGGGGGCTCCTTGATAATGTCCGACCGGCCCACATTCGTACGGTTATGTATATGGTCATTTGTGCGGTCCGCCGGAACCTGAGGACGCGAGTCGAGGCTTCACGCTCGCACTCGTTCAGGCTCCGCTTGGGGTCTGGTGGGGAGGGATGTAGTCCCCATCATGGCGAATGAATCAATCGCAAAGAGCGAGCAAAGTGATCGTCGACGGACTGAGCGAACGGTTGCGAGTTGTGCGACAATCTGAAACTGAACTTCGTCAAGACACACTACTTTCTTCGAGTCGGAAATCGAACTCATGGCCCAACCCAAGATCGCCGCCAAGTCACCTATGCAAGTTGAGCTGGAGAAAGGTGAACACTATTGGTGTTCCTGTGGAGAATCAAAAAATCAGCCATTTTGCGATGGATCGCATCAAGGCACAGAGTTCACGCCTCTCGCGTTCACCACCGAAGAGGCGCAGGAAGCCTACCTCTGCATGTGCAAACGCACGAAGAATCCACCGTTTTGCGATGGCGCTCATGCACAACTTGGAGACGCGGAAGTCGAAGCACCAGCGTCGGGCGATTCGGATGCAATCCCGGTCGGTCATAACACCGCGGAAGAACCGACCGTTGAATTGATTCATGCCTTGGCACGAGATGGCTTGGAAAAGACGGGCCACCACGGGGCGCTCGCTGCGATGGGCGTTCCACGACCCACACTTCCGCAATGGGATGACATCCAGGTTTTGACCGCGCAGTTGGCTTCCAAGCCACTGCTGGATGACGTTGACGTTGGTACCGAACTGGTCATTGGGCCGAACGCGACGAAGCCGCTTCGGTTAGAGATCCCGATCTTTGTGTCGGATATGAGCTTCGGCGCGCTTTCGGAAGAAGCTAAAGTCGCCATGGCCCGCGGCGCCGAGTTGGCCGGCAGCGGTATTTGTTCGGGCGAAGGCGGAATGCTTCCTGAGGAACAGGCCCAGAATTCCCGCTACTTCTATGAACTGGCTTCCGCAAAGTTTGGCTTTTCCGAAGACTTACTCCCGCGCGTGCAGGCGTTTCACTTCAAGGCCGGACAAGGTGCCAAGACCGGCACGGGAGGTCATCTTCCCGGGAACAAGGTGACGGGAAAGATTGCGGAAGTAAGGCAGTTGCCGGAGGGCCAGTCCGCCGTCTCGCCGCCCACTTTTCGTGAGTTCACCACTCCACAGGATTACAAAGAGTTTTCTGACCATGTACGAGAACTGACTGGCGGAATTCCGATCGGCTTCAAACTATCCGCACAGCACCTTGAAAAAGACATCGATTTTGCGCTCGAAGCTGGTGTTGACTACATCATCCTCGATGGTCGCGGCGGCGGAACCGGTGCAGCCCCCATCATTTTTCGAGACAACATCTCTGTGCCAACGATTCCAGCACTGGCACGAGCTCGTCGTCACTTGGATCGTTGCGAGCGGCGAGATGTCACGCTGGTTGTCACCGGTGGCATTCGAACTCCATCTGACTTCGTCAAGGCTTTGTGTCTCGGGGCAGATGGAATCGCGGTCGCCAACTCAGCGATGCAAGCCATTGGTTGTGTTGCTGCCCGAATCTGCAACACCAACAACTGCCCGGTGGGCATCGCTACCCAACAGGAACACTTGCGAGCGAAATTGAACATTGAGAAATCAGCCCAGCAGTTGGCTCGTTTTCTTGGATCGTCGGTCGAGTTGATGCAGGTTCTGGCGCGGGCCTGTGGTCATTCTCACTTGAACCAATTCAGTTCCAATGACATTACGACATGGAAGAAGGAGATGGCCGACTTAACCGGGATTCAGTTTGCCGGTGTCGGTAGCTGAATGCGACCCAGCAACTCTTACGCGCACGCGGGGTCCCCGTTGCACCCAAGGGCTCCGCAGACGCGTTGGCGACAACGCTTCGCTGATCCATGATCTCTGTGTCTTGATCTCTGTGTCTTGGCTTGCACATCGCCACACAAGTTCTTCCGATCCCATGGAAGGATCTTGATAAGGGGAATCGACGAATCGCCTTGAGCGACGGAAATTCTGATTAGGGCTTGCCCCTCTGGCCGACTCATCACGCCAATCATGTTGCCATTCGTCGTTTCAGGACGGATGCCATGATTTCCAGTTCCCACTGAAGAGCGTTCGTCGGTGTCCGAGATGAGTCAACGTTGGTACGTACAGCAGAAAGGCAGAGCCGTGGGACCATTCGCGTCCGCACGCCTTAAATCGCTGGCTCAGGAGGGGAAAATCACGCCAAGGAGCACGTTGAGACTTGGTGACAGGGGAGCGTGGGTGGCCGCTTCAAAGGTGAAAGGGCTGTTTGCAGCATCAGCTGTTACGGTCCCAGAAAGGGCGAAGTCATCGGTTGGAGCTTCCAACAAACGCGTGCTCGCATCACCACCGGCCTCTGAGGATCGCTCGGGCGTGAAAGCCTCACCCGAAGACGTGGGCGGAAATCCGTATCGCGCACCGGATCACGCCACCGAGGTCAGTGCGCCAGCTGATCGAACCGTCGAAAGCCATCAAATTTCCGACGTTTTCCGAACGATATGGTTCCAGCCGCGGGTCACCATGCGGTGGCTGATCGCCGAACGTGCGCCGCGCGAAGCCTTCCTGGTGATCTCGCTCGCGTTCACGATCAAGTACTTCGACAACGTGCTCAGCAGTTCCGATGGATCGCTCGTTTTTGGAATGCTGGCCTCACCCATTGCTATCCCGATTAGCTGCTTGACCGGAATGTTCGTCCTCGTCTTGATGGCGCTGCTCCATCGAGTTGTGGGCCGAGCGCTCGGTGGTTCTGGCGATGTCGCGGCTCTTCGCACTGCCTTCGCTTGGTCCTTTGCACCGACCGTCTTTGTGATTCCGATCAGTGTTCTATTCCTGCTGGTCGAACGCTTCACGCCACCAACGCTCTTCGTTCCAAATTTGCTATTCGATATTCCACTTTGGATCTTAAGTGCCTGGATGGTCATCCTCGAAATCGCCGGCATCAGCGCTGCTCATCAATTCTCAATCGTTCGTGCGACCTTCACCTTCTTGCTGAGCATCGTGATCGTCGGCCTTATCTTCGCCCTCACAGTTCAGGCATTCTTGGTGATCGCGTTTTGGTGAGTCAAGCAACGATCGACAAAGCACGCTTCCACACCGTCAAAGAGAAGCCCATGGCAGATCAATTCAAAGTCGCGTTCCAAGTGTTGCCAGGCATCCTTGCAATGCTCATCTTTTTTGGAGGATGCGAGCCGAGAACAGCTCACGACTTCAACCGACGCGGGGTCGCCTGGCACGCGGAGGGTGAATACGAAAGGGCAGTCGCCGACTTCGCTGCGGCTTTGCGTTTGGAGCCAACCGATTCGATCATGGCAGCAAATCTGCATCTCAACCGAGGATTGATTTTGGATGAAACGCAAGCCTATCGAAAGGCAGTCGACGAATACACCAAGTCACTCGAATTCGATGTTTCCAGCGCCTACGTCTACGGCCTTCGAGGCGATGCTTGGTTCCACTTGAAGGAGCATCAGAAAGCGGTGGACGATTTTACAGTTTCAATCCGACTGGACCCCTTTGACACGACCTACTTTGTCAACCGAGCCAACAACTATCAGACGTTGGGAGAATTCGACAAAGCAATTGCGGACTATACGCGCGTGATTCGGCTCGCACCTGACCTGTCCGAGGGGTACGTGCTCCGAGGCGAAAGCAAGTTTGCCAAACGTGATTACGCTGGCGCAATTTTCGATTTCAACCAGGCAATCCACCGGGATGACGAGTGTGTCGAAGCCTACAGAAAGCGCGGTTTGTCGTTTCAGAAAATCGGAGCTGCGGAACAGGCCAATCGAGACATCGAACGGGCAGAATGGTTGGATTCAACGCTCGAGGCCACAGAGTAATTCATCTTATTCGAGGACACCCATCTTCCGAGAGGCTCCCTTGGTCGGTCAAAGAAAGCAGAAAAAACGCAGCAACGAAGCCAAGGCAGTTGTCAAAGCGCTGCAGCAAGCCAACGCTGACAAACCGCGTATTACCCTGACTTCGATTCTGCTATCGATGGTCCTGATGGTGCTGGTGCTGTTTGGCATGCACAAGCTTCAGCTGAGTCGGATGAGTGCTGCTGCCAGTGCACGAGCTGACGCCCGTGAAAATGTGATGAATACGACAACTAGGATCGAGAGTGCGTCGTGGAGGATCCGAATGTGGTCGATCCGCCACGACCGCGGCTTGCCAAACGAGTTGTCAAACGCAACAAGTGATATCAGCGATGGGTGGGGCAAGCCGATGCAAATCGTGCAGGAGGGTGAACCGGTTTCTTCCTACAAAATATGCAGCGCTGGCGAAGACGGGCAATTCGATACCGTGGACGATGTTGCGATTCGATTCGACCTCAACCATAAACAGCTCGAGAGACTCAACACCTTTGGAATACAGGAACTCAACGCGGAGATGGAATCGACGATGCGAGCATTGGGGATCGGGCCGGAAGGCGGCGCTCGCCAAACCAACGGTACCACGACTCAATGACGCTAACATTGGAGGGCCTTTCGCTGGACGCGTGAAAAGGCTGACCCTGCGAGCTCGCGTTTCAGCGCTCGGGCACCTCGAGACGAATTCAATTCTTACTCGAGCCCGTTTGAAACCGGATCCATTACCATTTGCGCGAGTTTCAGTGCACCGGGTGCGAGCAGGACGAGGTTTCCGATTGCGAAGCGGTTGCGGATTTGAGGCGCGAGTGGCCACGTTGGCAAGTTCTCCAGCATGGCGATCTGATCGATCAACTGCCCAGCATCGGTATCGCCACACTCTGCCTCCGACGGGATTTCAATGTCCGGGTTGCCCTGTGTCGTCAGACGCGCCATTCGCGCCAGTCGTACATGCGAAAGCTCAGCGTTTAGCTGGTCGGCTAGAGGTAGCAGTTGGCGTTTCTGCTGGTTCATTTGCTGATGGAAGAAGAGCATCGGCGAGACGAATGCGGTCAGCTCGAACCCCAACGCGACGAACAGAAACACGATGTAGGCTTCTTTGTATCTCGAAAAATCGGCTGATTCGGGCCTCCAGATCGGCATCATCACAACCCAAAACGCAAAGAACGCGACGGGCAATGCGGCAATGATCGCTTGCAAAAAATAGAAGTCGCCAATGGGGCGAAGTCCGGCCGCTTGGTCTGAGTGACCAATGATCATGTTGACCTTGATTCCCTCGTCAGCCAACTGCCTGCCCAAGAATCCATAAAGTACGCCTCGTCCCACATGACGACCGACGATCACGGCGCAAATGAGTTCGACTAGGATCTCAATCTGGTCCGACCATTCGCGTGTTGTTGTTTCCGGCGTCAGCCAATAGGCGATCAGGAGCAGCGCTGGCAACACGACGCCTCCGGCCAATGCCGCAATCCTTGCTCGCATCCTCAGCTTGTTTCGGAACTCGATGAACTTGGTAGGTGAGAAATTGAGTGCCCCACGATCGTACAAACGCTGAAGCATCTGTTCGAAACGCATTGCCAATTGCTGAGCGA
>JBPCVD010000439.1:0-7412 GCA_051010815.1 Rubripirellula sp. | reverse complement strand
GCATCTGATCTGGGGGGAGGATGACCCTCACATCCTGCCGCGAATGCTCGATCGCGCTCGCCGCGGACGATTGCGAATCGTCGGAGACGGCCAGAATCGCGTCGACACGGTCCATGTCGTCAACGCGGCGGGAGCCCACCTCGACGCGTTGGATGCCCTCGTTAGCTCGCCCGAGCGATCAGCCGGACGAGCCTACTTCATCACTCAGGACGAACCGGTTGATTGCTGGGACTGGATTCGAGAGATCTGCGAAATCGGTGGTGTGCCTGCTCCCACCAAGAGGATTTCCTTTGCGGCCGCTTACCGAGTCGGCGGGGCCCTTGAAACTGCCTATCGAATCACCCGGCGTCGAGCGGAACCGCCAATGACGCGATTCGTCGCCGCTCAGCTTGCCCGAGACCACTATTTTGACATTGGGTCTGCGAAAGACCGCCTGGGCTTCCGCGTTCGGGTCTCCATGGCCGAGGGGCTGGACCGGCTCCGCAAAGCCTGGAAAGGGCGACGGTGAGGGGAGATGCACCGCTGTTGGAGGTCCAATGCGGGAATCTGCTGACCGATTCAAAGTGCCCGGGCGTTGTCAATTTTCGCTCAGATTGTTAGCTTTTTGCCAACGGCTGTGGTCGGGTTGGACTCCTGACGGTTGCGTTGTTGCCCGCTGAAATATCGGTGGCGGGCCTCCCCCTCGAAGACCCTGATTGACTGTGATCGCCCCCAACAACGCCGCCCAGTTGCCCGACAACCAAAGAATTGTCATCACCGGGATTGGCCTGACTGCCCCCAACGGCAACGACTGGAGTAGTTTTCGCGAAGCCTTGCTGGAGAAGCGAAGCGGCGTCCAGCCGTACGAGATTCGCTACTTTGGTGAAACGCTGGCCGGCATCTGCGATTTCGACACCACGCGTTACCAGAAGAAGAAGGAAGTTCGTCGGGGCACGCGTGCGGGCAGCGTTGGCGTGTACACCGCGAACGAGGCCATTCAACACTCCGGAGTCGACTGGGAGAACACGGACAAGTCGCGTGTTGGAATCTACGTGGGCGTGACGGAACATGGAAACGTCGAAACCGAAAACGAAATCTATATCATCAAGGGATTCGACTACGACACCAGTTGCTGGTCGCACCATCACAACCCGCGAACGGTTGCGAATAACCCGGCGGGTGAAATCGCGCTGAACATGGGCATCACGGGGCCGCACTACACGATTGGCGCGGCCTGTGCGGCAGGCAACGCCGGTATCATTCAAGGTGCCCAGATGCTCCGCTTGAACGAGTGCGATCTTGCGATCGCCGGTGGAACCAGTGAGAGCATTCACACATTTGGAATCTTCGCCAGCTTCAACAGCCAAAACGCCCTGGCGAGCCACGACGACCCTGCGAAGGCGTCGCGCCCCTTCGATGTCGACCGCAACGGAATCGTGGTCGCGGAAGGTGGATGCCTTTACGTGCTAGAGCGGTTGAGCGATGCCAAGGCCCGCGGCGCCGAGATTTACGGTGAGCTGGTCGGTTACGCGATGAACACGGACGCGACGGACTTTGTGCTGCCCAATCCGGAACGACAGGCTCAATGCATCCATATGGCGCTCAAGCGAGCTGGCCTCGATGCCGAGCAAATCGATGTCGTCAGCACGCATGCCACGGGTACCAGCAGTGGGGATTCCCAGGAATGCAAGGCACTTCGTGCTGTCTTTGGCAACAGCACCACCACCCGTATCAACAACACAAAAAGCTATATCGGACATGCGATGGGCGCCGCGGGTTCTCTGGAACTGGCTGGAAACCTATCGTCCTTTCGCGATGGCGTAGTCCATCCTACGATCAACGTGGATCAACTCGATCCCGATTGCGACATGCCCGGTCTCGTACTGAACGAACCTCAAGAGACCAAACAGGTCGACTACATTCTCAACAACTCTTTCGGAATGCTGGGAATCAATTCGGTCGTGATCATTGGTCGTGTCTAGGCCTTTCCTTATGGCTCCATGACCCGTCCTCACCCACTCTTTTGTTTCCGTTCAAATCCCAACTCCTTGCCAACCAAATCTGACCGCCATTACCAAACGGCGCACTCAGGCATCCCATATCCAAGAAATCTATCGGAGCCATTGAATCGATGACGCCTGCTGAAATCCGCGAAGAAATCATTGACATTCTTGAGGACATTTCGCCCGACGAGGATCTCGACAGCCTCGACGACGAACAGGCGTTTCGTGACCAACTGGAGCTCGATAGCATGGACTTCCTGGACATTGTCATGGAACTGCGTAAGCGACATCGCGTGCAGATTCCAGAGGAAGAGTACGGCAATCTCGCCAGCATGAACTCGACGGTGACTTACCTCGAGCCGAAGATGAAAGACATCGTCAAGTCCTAGTCGCGTTCCGCTGACCAGCATAGGAAACTACGATCCGCGATCTCTCCTTGACTGCGGATCGGACGACCGCGAGGGATGGTCAATCAGCACGATTGCCTTCGTTCCGCTCGGAATTCCTCCGCCGCGTATCTGAACGCAGCTTGCTGCGGATGATGACTGGCCTCGAAGGCTTACCAAGGCTCAAGACTCCTGAGGCTTAGGCCCAGCGAACAAGTCAACGCTCACGCAACCTGTGGCGTTGTCATTCTTTCTTGGCAGTTCTCTCGCCGGCGAACTCTGCGGCACTCTCACCGACGCTTTCGGGAGAGTTCTCACCGACCTTTTCGGCAGCGTTCTCACCGTTGCTCATTGCAGCGCTTCGGGTCGGCCTCATCGGTTAAGCCTTGGCTCGGACGCTCGAACCGTTTGGCTCAGTCTTGCGGACCATCGCCGACCATTCCCAACCTAAAAGAGGCGACTGCACATGCCGTCTTTCGTGATCAGCATGACGATACCGCGCCGTCATAGTGATCGCTTCGCTGATAGACAAATGCGCACCAACGATTTTCTCATCGAGTTGAATCGCTTCAAAAACGCCTGTTTTGCCTGAACAAACGTGATTCTTCACGGCTGTGTTTCACGAATGGCACGCGGTTCGCTTCCTCATCTTAAGGCCCACCGAAGCGGCGTCTCTGCGACCCGCCAATGACATTCCATCCCGTACCACGAGGTCCCTTCCCATGTTTACCCTTACCAAATGGATCGCCGCCCCCGTGCTCGCGTTCAGCTTGATGGCCCTTTCGGATGCTCCTCAAGCCGAAGCCCAAAACTTTGTGATCAGTGGTGGCGGACTGAGCCTGCAGTTCGGAACTCCGTATCGATATCCGAGTTACTACGGTAGTTCACGAATTCGTTACGGCCACGTCGGTTACCCGTACTCGGGAATTCATCGTTATCGCTCGGGTTACTACAATTACGCGCCATCTGTCATCTATCGGCATGGCTACCACTATCACGTGCAACCTAGGCATATCGGCCCTTATGTAGGCCCGCATCGTCGACGTCACGGCCATCACTAAGGCCCGCAACAAGCTTCAAGCCGACACATCGCGCCGCGTCGAATTCTTTCGGCGCGGCGTTTTTGTTTGCCACGATGCGGGATCTGTCCAAGCACTTCGATGCGGGCGGAGCAGGTGGCCGGGAAACCCGTTGACGACGGATTCGAACGCCCCCTCCCAGAATCAACGCTTCGTCGAACCCAATACGGATGCCCCACCCATCTCTCTCCGGCGTCCCGTGCTCTGCCACCGATCGATCGGCATCGGGAGACTCTTCGGCGACAAGTTGAGATCGGTTCGGGCGGAGCCCGTGAACTCGACCTGGCCTGGCGTCCAAAGGCGCCGCTCCACCTAGCAACGGTTTCTACCTCGGGAAAGGGAATTCCCTGCCATCGGTCACCAGCGGGGGGTATCTAACCGAAACCGGTGAGCGGTATGATGGTCATCCATCCCGCGAAGCCAGCCGACGGCTCAAGCTTGCTGGCTGTTGGGGCAACCAGCTCTTAGAGATTGGCGAAGGACTGAATCGCATCAACGTTCGCGAGCGATGTTCGCGAACAACCCTCGCGATTCAGCATGCGATCGAGCTGGGTGACTGTAATCCGATCCTCGTACGAGGAAGGCTGCAACACGCGTCAGACAATGGCTGACCCAGAGACAAACATCGACTGGTCGATTCAGATCGCGATGATCCGTTCGCGGTTTGAGGACGCATTGCGTGCCGGCGAAACGCTTGACAGCCTGACGCGCTGGCTTGAGCGTGTTCCTGAGCATGTCCGCCCCGAACTGCAAGCGGAACTCGAAGCGTGCCACGGCCAGTACTTCACTGGTTCCCTCGACACCCGAATTGTCTCCTCGGATGCCGCCTTGGGCCCCGCCAAAGACGATCTGTTTTCGAGCGGTGAGCAGAATAGCCAATCGGCTGTGCGAGATTGCTCGACGTTCAACGGCCTGTCGGAAGCCGCACGCGACGGGTTGGAACAAAAGCTGGAGCGAAAATCGTTCGCCAAGGGGGATCAGTTGCTCGAGCAGGGCGAACCAGCACGCGGCCTCCACCTGATCCTGGATGGACACGTCGACATCATCGACGTCGCAGCTGGCGAGCGGATCGACTGCGACGGCGCTGGCTCCGTTCTCGGAGAAATGTCACTGCTGACGAATCAGCCCTGTTCTGCGGACGTGGTCGCTACGAGCGATGTCGAGGCTTTGGTGCTTTCCGCACAGGGCTACAGCGACTTGAAGTCCCAGCACCCTGAGCTCGAGATCGCGATTAGCCAATTGGTAAGCGACCGACTCGGTGGACGTCGACGGGATGCCCTCTGCGGAAAGGTGCTTGACCACTACGAACTGATCCAATGCATCAATCGCGGTGGCATGGGTGTGGTCTACGAGGCCAAGGACATCGACACTGGTGGTCACGTCGCTCTAAAGATGTTGCGTCACCGATTTATCTACGACGATCAAATGCAGAGTCGGTTTGATCTTGAGGCACAGTTGTTGGAAGAACTGCAGCATCCCAACGTCGTGACCCTCCGAGGGAATTTCCTGGCGTACCGAACGCGATTCCTCGTGCTTGACCTTTGTGATGGTGCCGATCTTGCTCGCGTGCTTCGTGGCCGCGGCGCCTTGGATGAGCCGACCGTTCGAGCCTTGCTCGGCCAAATCGCAGCCGGACTTCAACACGCCCACTCGGCCGGAGTGATTCACCGCGACGTGAAACCCGCCAATGTCCTGGTCGATCGAAATGGACAGACAAGGTTGACCGACTTCGGCCTCAGCAAGCTCATCGAATCGGAGCTGCTCGAGGGGAAAGCCGTTGGCACCCCCTCCTACATGCCCCCGGAGCAGTTTCGCACGAGCGACCTCGGACCCGAAAGCGACTGGTACTCGCTTGGCTGTCTGATTTATGAGATGTTGACGGGAGAGGTCTTGTTCCAGCCCAAATCATGGATACAAATGTTTGACGCCAAGCGTCAAACGTCCCCCTCGGACGAATGGCCAGAGGTCAATGTCAGCACGGAATTGCGTCAAATCATTCATGGATCGTTGCACCCAGATCCGCGTCGCCGACGCCTCGACTTGGACCAGCTTGCCGAATGGGCCGCGCCCGTCCCGGGAGTCTTCGGCGGATCGCAGGACTCAGCCTGACCAGACTCTTGATTCTGGACTTGCCTTGCTCGGCTTGCCGGGGCCATTGAGCGTGATACCGACGGGACGTCACCTCGACTTCCGAAACTTCGAACCGCCGCTAAACGCGTCTCCGTGCCACCGTTTGAACGGATTACTTAGCATGACGGAAACCCGGGAATCTCGATGTCTTCGAAGCTGATTGATCCTACGTTTCTCTTTCGATTCGAGGTCGCCATTCGTAAATCGCCATGCGAATGGACCGATCGCGGATTGAACCTGCCGAAGGACTGTCGCCTTCCGTCCTTCGGTGCGCTGGATGAGCGTCCGGTCTTTGCAGACGTTCGAATGGCGTGGTGTGATGAAGGGCTCGGCGTCCATATCCTGGTCAACGGAAAGGGCCAATTGCCTTGGTGCCGCGAATCACGATTGGATGACAGCGATGGATTTCACCTGTGGTTGGACACGCGATGCAGCCCCGGTATCCATCGTGCGACACAATTCTGCCATCGCTTTTTATGGATGCCGGCCGGAGGTGGACCCAAGCGTGATCGTCCCGTCGTTTCGCTAATTCCCATCAACCGTGCGCGTCATCACCCCAAATCGATTCCAGCGAACTCGCTGAAGATCGCGGCCTTCCCACGACACGATGGATACGAACTGTCAGGTTTCGTACCTAGCGCCGCGATGACCGGCTTCGATCCGGCTGAACAACCTCGCCTAGGACTCTACTACGCGGTGATCGATCGCGAACTTGGATGGCAAACCTTTGCTCTCGGTCCCGAGTATCCGGTGATGGACGACCCGAGCCTGTGGGGCGAAGCAGTGCTGGACGGTAATTGAAGCATGTTTTGAGTCACGAATCGCTTTTTGACGCTTTCTTCGCGAATTCGCGAATATCTGTAGCTTGTGGCAGTTACGTATTGGGCTGCGATTTATAGAATTTCTGTAAGCTTCGGAACCCGAACGATCGATACAACCCCTAAACTCCCACCTGACTCCGCACACGGGGGCGTCCGGTAACGCCTCGGATTTCCATACATGGCCTCCCCATCGACAACAAAAGACGTTCAGTCTGTTTCTGGTATCACTGTTCGGCTCGCCGGCGACTCGGGTGACGGCATGCAATTGCTGGGCACTCAGTTGACCAACACCAGCGCGCTGGCCGGAAACGACGTCGCCACCTTTCCTGATTTCCCCGCCGAGATTCGTGCGCCGCGTGGAACCCGAGCCGGTGTTTCGGGATTCCAAGTGCAATTTGCTAGCGAAGAGATTTTCACGCCTGGCGATACGCTCGACGCACTTGTAGTGATGAACCCTGCGGCGATGGTCACCAACTTGGTCGATCTTCGACAGGGCGGGATTCTGATTGCCAACGAAGACGGCTTTAACGAGAAGGAATTCAAGCTCGCGAAAGTCGATTCGAATCCACTCGACGCCAACGTGCTCGAGGAGACCTATCGAATCATCAAGGTCCCGATGACCAAACTGACACGCGAGGCCGTCGCGGAGTTTGGGCTTGGCACCAAGATTGCCGATCGCTGCAAGAACTTCTTTGCGATGGGGTTGGTCTACTGGCTGTTTGGTCGTTCGCTCGACCCGACCCTGCGATTCATCAACGAGAAATTTGGCAAAAAGCCAGAAGTCGCCTCCGCTAATGAGGCGGCGCTGCGAGCCGGATGGGCGTTCGGCGAAACGACGGAAGCATTCGGCGAAAGCTACCAGGTGGAAGCCGCCGAACTGTCTCCGGGAACCTACCGAAACATCATGGGTAACCAGGCGCTTGCCTGGGGCCTGATCGCCGGTTCCAAACTCAGCGGTAAGGAACTGTTCTACGGAACCTATCCGATCACTCCCGCCAGTGACATTCTTCACGA
>JBPCVD010000438.1:0-2977 GCA_051010815.1 Rubripirellula sp. | reverse complement strand
TCGTGCGGATCATCCAGACCCAGCCGCAAGCCTGCAAAGCAACCCTGCGTTTCTTCCGCAACGTGCAAGCCGCTGTGATCGTTGATGGTTCGCTGAGCGAGCTCAACCAACGCCCCCTGGCCGAATTGCAGGACGACAAGAGTGGGGCTCGAAGCGATCTCCAATACGAAGGCGACATGGTCAGCCTATCGATGCGGGGCCATGCCGTGACCGATGTTCTGGTCGTGTTCGCAGCGGACTGAACGACTGGGCCAAGCGGTGCTCCTTCGGCTAGGATGCACATGTCCGCTATGTTTTGAGAAAGTGATGTCGTCCAGCGAAACCGATACCAAACTCAATTTTCAGCAAGCTGTCCTGCGCAGCGGCTTGATCGATCAGCGCCGGTATCGCAAGGTCGTCGAGCTCGCGGGGACCGAAGACGAGAAAGTGATTGCCGCGACACTCGTGAAGAGTGGAGTCATCACGCAGTACCAATCGGAGCAGCTGCAAAGCGGACGGACGAAGTTCCGACTCGGCCCCTACCTGATTACCGAGGCCATCGGACAGGGAGGCATGGGACAGGTCTTCAAGGGCGTTCATGAAGTGATGGGTCGAGAGTGCGCCGTCAAGGTTTTGCCGCTTGAGAAGTCGACAAGTGAATCGCGAGCCGCCTTCAAGCATGAAATCCGTCTCCAGGCGGGGCTCGACAGTCCCTACCTGGTTCGAGCATTCGACGCGGGAAAAGAGGGCAATGTCCACTACCTCGTCACGGAGTATGTGCCCGGCAATGATCTCCGTCGGCTGATTCGGAACAACGGCCTGCTCAGCATGGACGACGCGGCGCTGATCATTTCGCAAGCCGCGATGGGACTGCAATATGCGCACGAGCTTGGAATGGTCCACCGCGACGTGAAGCCCGGGAACATTCTTGTCACGCCCGACGGTCAGGCCAAAGTCTCCGACATCGGATTGGCAACCTGGACGATGAGCCTTGAAAACGATCCCCGCGCCGGCAAGGTGGTCGGGACCGCCGATTACCTCTCTCCCGAACAGATTCGCGACCCCAAATCGGTGGGACCGCTCAGTGATATCTACTCACTTGGATGCACGCTCTATTACGCGGTAACGGGCAAAGTTCCCTTTCCAGGCGGCGACACGCGAAGCAAGTGCCGCCGGCACTGCGAACAGACCCCATGGCATCCTCGCAAATTTGCCCCGGAACTGTCGGAGGAATTTGTCGATGTGATCGCGGACATGATGGAAAAGGACCCGGCGCGACGAATTCAATCGGCGGCCGAGGTGGCTGAACGTCTCGAACCATGGGCCAGCTCCTCAACCGACTTGGTCGACCTGCCGATCGATCGTCAGGTTTGGACGCCTCCGCCACCGCCCCACGAGCCGTCCCAACTGCGTGATGCACAGGATCTGCCTGAACACACCCACTCCTCAGGCGGACTCAGCGCGTCGGGTGCCCACTCGGACTCCGCCTCCGTCCCACCTTTGCCCGAGGATTGGTCTCCCGATCCGGCGACGATGCGTCGCCCAAGTCACGCACTGCCGATCGCCATCGCGCTCGCTCTCGCCGTCCCGATCAGCATCCTCCTTGGGGCGATCATTGGCTTTATGGTGCGCGGAAGCCTGTAAAATCGACAAAAGCCCAAACTGCCTGCAGACGTTGCCAGATCGCTGCTGGCGAGCCGAAGCACATCTTGGGGGGAATCGCATGCCATGGCTGAGCTTCGTAGCCACGGCTCTCCGAGACGTTTGCTTCTGCGCGACGAAAGTCGCATTGTCCGTGTCGGAGACCCGGACCTACGAAAGAATCACAACCTCGCAAAGGCTGAGAAACTTTGCTGTGGACCTCTTTCACGTAGCCACGGCTCTCCGAGACGTTTGCTTCTGCGCGACGAAAGTCGCATTGTCCGTGTCGGAGACCCGGACCTGCGAAAGATTCACAAATCTTGGAGAGATGTGGAGGCCAATTTGCTAGCCTTTGCCTGCGATTTTGCTCCGAAAGCGCCTTGGGGTCCAAAGAATGACGGTTACCACGCGTTGGCGAACGTTTTTGGGGGAGTTTGGCCCAAGTTGCAAAGTTTCTGTGATTGGTTTTTAAGGAATGTGCCGATTGGTTCAAGGTTGACGATTAGCTTGGACGATAAGGACGAGGTGAGGAATCGGCTGCAGAAGCCTGTTCACACTCGAAATGCTTGCGATCTTGACGATGGAGACTGTGCCACCTAGACTCTGCAAAGTGTAAGTCATAGGTGACAAAGGGTTTACAGCGACAAAAGTTCCAGCATCTCGGTGCGTCAGGGAGTCAGAGTGACCAAGAAAGACATCGTGAGAACGATCTCGGAAGAGGTTGGACTGACTCAGCAGCAGACGAAGGAAATCGTCCAAAAGACATTTGACGCGATTATTGAGTCCTTGGTACGAGAACGGCGGATCGAACTTCGCAACTTCGGCGTTTTTGAGGTCAAGCCGCGGGCAGCCCGCAAGGCTCGAAATCCGAGAACTGGCGAGCAGGTCGACGTGCCTCAAAAGCATGTCGTCACCTTCAAGCCAGGAAAATACATGGAAGCCAAAGTTCGCGACTTGGATGAGGCGGAGCAACGCCAGAGCCAAGACACGAATCAAGCTGACAAAGACGAGCCACGCAAGGCATTGCCGAGCGACGACTCACCTGAGGGCCCCAGCGGCCGTTGGGACACCTAAGCACACTACCTAACCACGCCGATCAACTGCCTGGTAAACGAGAGCCAGTCGTTCACGGAGGAACGCTCGATGCGACGTTTAATGCAAACAATCATGTTGGCCGCCTGTCTGACCACAACGGTCGGTTGCTTTGTGCCGATCTATTCAGCACGTCCGGAACGACGCGTCCAACAGTTGCTGTTCACCTCGGAAGACTTGCGATCGCTCGTCGATGAGTGGGAACGCTTCTGGTTCCTCGATTCGCCCAGTCACCTGACGCCTATCCGAACGCACGGCGGCATTC
>JBPCVD010000437.1:0-5750 GCA_051010815.1 Rubripirellula sp. | reverse complement strand
AGCGAATTGCTTGTCCGCGTCACTTCGGATGATCCCGATGTTCGAATGCCCCCTGCCGATTCGGCTGCCCCCCTATCAAGCGAGGAAATCGACGTGCTGAGACGCTGGATTGCGGCGGGTGGGAATTACGAAAAACATTGGGCATTCCAATCTCCGGTGCGACCCGCACTGCCAAACGTATCCAATGTCACTTGGTGTCGTGATCCGATTGACCGATTCGTGTTGAGCCGGATGGAGGCCGCAGGGCTTGAGCCTGCCTCGGAAGCGTCTCGGGAGACATTGATTCGCAGGCTCTACTTAGATCTGAACGGAACCACGCCGACCCCCGAAGCCGTTGACCGATTTGTGTCGGATCAATCGGCAGACGCCTATCGCCGACTGGTCGACGAAGTCCTGGCTTCGCCCGACTACGCGGAGCGATTCGCGCGACCCTGGCTTGATCTGGCAAGGTACAGCGACACCAACGGCTACGAAAAGGACCGCGGACGCACGATTTGGCCCTATCGCGATTGGGTCATTCGAGCCATTGGAAACGACATGCCATTCGATCAGTTCTCGATCGAACAGCTTGCCGGCGACATGTTGCCGGAAGCGACCAATCAACAGCGAATCGCAACCGGTTTCCATCGCAACACGATGATGAACGAAGAAGGCGGAATCGATCCTCAGGAATACCGCTTCTATTCGCTTGTCGACCGCGTGGCGACGACCGGCACGGTATGGATGGGGCTGACGACCGGTTGCGCGCAATGCCACACACACAAATATGATCCCATCACGCACACCGATTACTACGCCTTGCTCGCACTACTTAATAACGCAGACGAGCCCGATGTGATCGTCGAAGATCCAAGCGAGCGGGTGGCGATGAATCAGATCGAAAAGCAGATCGCCGCCGTTGAGCGAAAGCTGATCAAACAATGGTTGCCGACCTATAAAGCGTTCATGCGTTCCGAAAGTGAACAGCAGGAGACGAGCGAACCGCAGAAGACGAGTGAGAAGAAGGAAACCAGCGAGCAAGAAGGTGATCTCGATTTGGACATCGCATTCGAACGATGGTTCCAGGAGCAAGCGAAGCAGTCTCGTCCTTGGTCGCGACTTCGCCCCGACAAGATGCGTTCGACGATGCCAAAGCTGACGCTATTGCCGGACGATTCGGTGCTCGCCAGCGGTGACGTCACGAAACGCGAGGTCTACACACTGTCGTACTCCCTCCCGAAGATGGCCGACGAGATCACGGCGATTCGGTTGGAAGTGCTGCCGGATGATTCGCTTCCTGCAAGCGGCCCCGGTCTCGCGTTTTACGAGGGCCGGCGCGGTGACTTCTTTCTCAGTGAACTCACCGTGACGCACGACGGCAAGCCCGTTCCCCTGACCGATGCGTCGCATAGTTTTGGGAAGATCAGCGTCGGTTCGGGAAGTGCGGATGCCGCCAATGTGATTGATGGCGAAGGATCGACTTGGTGGTCCACCTCCGGGGCGGAAGGTGAAGCGAATCAGTGGGTGGCGAACCTCGCGGTTCCGATTACCAGCGAAGGACTGCTGGAGGTCAGACTGTTGTTCGAACGTCACTTTGCGGCTGGTTTGGGACACTTTCGAGTCTCTGTTTCCAACGGTGCGAAACCGGTCGTTGCTTCGAATTTGCCGGGGGAAATGTGTGATTGGCATCTCACTCAGCGTGACGACTTGGGCCCTTCGGAATATCGGGCATTGCAGCAAGCATTCGTGCGGACGGCTGACGAAATGGCGGAGTATCGAAAACCCATCGAAAGGTTGCGACGATCGGTCCCCGAACCAATTCGTAGCCTTGGATTTCGTGAGCGGTCGGAAGAGGATCGTCGCGTCACTCATCGGCACCACCGCGGAGAGTACCTGCAACCGAAGGAAACGGTCACGCCGGCCGTGCCCTCGATATTCAAGGGCCTCAGTCCCGATGCGAGGCGTGACCGACTCGGGTTGGCCCATTGGCTAACAGGCGATGACAATCCGTTGGTCGCACGCGTGACGGCGAATCGAGCTTGGCGTGAATTCTTTGGTACGGGGTTGGTCGATACCGCCGGCGATTTTGGAACCCAGAGCGAACCGCCTTCGCACCCCGATCTGCTGGACTGGCTTGCCACCGATCTGCGATCTCACGAATGGTCGATCAAGTGGTTGCATCGGCGGATCGTACTTTCGGCCACTTATCGCCAAGCCATCGGAGCGCCGCCGGCGAAAGATCCGCGAAATCGTCTGCTGTCGGTATTTCCTCATCGACGGATGAATGCCGAGCAGATTCGTGACACCTTTCTCTCCTCTGCTGGTCTCCTTACTCGGCGATTCGGTGGGCCCAGCGTCTATCCACCCCAACCCGCTGTCGTGAATGAAATGGCCTACGGTTCGCCGAAGTGGAACACCTCTGCCGGCGGTGACCGATTTCGCCGCTCCTTGTACACGTTCAGCAAACGCACGGCTCCATTCGCAGCTTTCAGCACATTCGATGGACCGACCGGCGAAACTTGCCTGGCGAGACGTGACCGCAGCACCACGCCACTGCAGGCGCTGACGTTGCTGAACGACGAGATGTATTTGGAAATGGCACGCGGACTAGCCGAGGCAGTCATTCGAGAACTTCCGGAAACTGCTTCCGTTGAGAACATCGCTGACCGAATCTTCCGCCGGCTCCTGGTCCGCTCGCCTGATCCAACGGAGTTGGCAGCGATCGTGGAGTTCCATCGGGACCAAGCTGATGCACAGCAGGTCACGGCTGGTTCTGAGCCGCAGGTCACTGAGACCGCCTCGTCGATCGAGGCCTGGGCGTTGGTGGCCCGTGCACTGATGAACACCGACGAAGCGATCACGACGCCCTAGAGAGACAGCCAGTGCGCTTTTGTTAGAAGGGAGCTGCCTAGACTTCCTAAGTCACCTAAATGACGCGTGAATAGCGTTGTGGTGGCGGGCCATTTCTCTGTACCATCTGGGCGGAATTGCATGAAGTATTCCGCGAAGCACCAAGGAAGGTCTCGCAGTGCCAGCACACGCTAGAAACCAACAGTCGGCGGATTCGTCGGCTGTCGTACCACCGCCAGCGACACTGATGGAGCGGTTACGCCACTTGCGCCAAATCGTTTCCGCGGAAGGCCGGGCGATTTTGAGTAGCGCCGCGAGCTTGAGTCCCGACGCGGTTCGAGCATCGGAGATGACCGCGAACTGCGATGGCTGCGTTGTCGTCACCGGTGTGGGGAAAGCCGGACTTGTCGGACAAAAACTGGTGGCCACGTTGGCAAGCACCGGATCACCGGCTCATTTTCTTCATCCGTCGGAAGCAGTTCATGGCGACTTGGGACGTGTTCGCGACTGTGATCTCGTCTGGGCGATTAGCAACTCAGGCCGGAGCGAAGAAGTGGTTCGCATCGCGCCCCATCTGCGAGAGCATTCCAGTGGTCTGATCGCGATCACGGCGGGCGACGACAATCCTCTAGCTGCGGTCGCCGACTGCACGGTCGCGATTGGAAAGCACGACGAAGCCTGCCCCAACGGTTTGGCCCCGACCAGTAGCACGGCTGTGATGATGGCCGTCGGTGACGGGATTGCCATGTTGGCCAGCCAGTTGCGTTCGTTCTCTTCTCAAGACTTTGCCCGCTTTCATCCCGGTGGTGCCCTTGGACGCAAGCTGACGGATGTTGACCAGGTGATGCGTCCGCTTGACGTCTGTCGTTTGGCGCCACAACACACCACCATTCGCTCGGCCATGGTGACCGCTTCCAAATCGGGGCGACGCACCGGTGCCGTGATGTTGGTGGACGAGCAAGGTTGTTTGTCCGGGCTGTTCACCGACAGCGATCTGGCCCGATTGCTAGAGCAGCGAGAAGAGTCCGCGTTGGATCAACCTATTGAATCCAAGATGACCAGAGATCCCGCTACCGCAGCTTCAAACTCGTTGTTGCAGGACGCGATGGCTGTCATGTCACATCGCCGCATCAGCGAGCTTCCGGTGATTGATGACGAGCGGCGTCCCGTCGGTCTGCTTGATATCACCGACTTAGTGTCGCTCACCGAAACGAACGACGGCCCAGTCACCGTTCCTTTTGGTTCCTGAGTCGCAGCTACACAACACGATTTTCCAAACTCAACTCCGCCTAACAAAGAACGCATGCCTTCGCTGCTGCTACCCGACTCCGAAGTGGTCGCACCTATCACCTGCATCCTGTCCGATGTGGATGGTGTGATGACCGATGGCCGCATTGTGTACGACAGCCATGGTGTCGAAACCAAACGCTTTCACGTCAAGGACGGCGTTGGGATCAAGGCTTGGATGAAAAGCGGATTCCAATTCGGAATCTTGACGGCACGCACGAGTTCGATGGTGACTCAAAGAGCGAAGGAATTGGGTATCGACCAAGTCCAGCAGGGATACGAGGACAAGCTTCCGGCGGCGATCGCGATGATGAAAGCGATGGGCTGCGAGCCAAGTCAGGTTTGTTACATCGGCGATGATTTGCCAGACATCCCCGTCATGCGTGAGGTTGGACTTGCGGTCGCGCCCGCCGATGCCTCCAGCGATACTCGAATCGCGGCTCACTGGATTCTAAAGAATGCAGGAGGTGATGGTGCGTTACGTGAATTGACGGAGCGACTACTCCGAGGCAAGCAACGCTGGGAGGAACATTTGCGATAACGGTGGCGACGACGCTCGCTGCCTCTCGTCCCAGTGATCCTTGCGGGAACAAAGAATCAAGGATTCACGGAGCGGGATGCTCGCAAAAACCATCATGTTGGCTCGACTTAGTCAGTACACCACGGCCGTCATCTTCTTTTTGGCGTTGTCGGTCGTGTATCAAAATTTGATCACTCCGATGATGGAGCCGCCGGTCGTGCAGCAAATGCCCATTGCTGAGGGTCCGGCGATGGGGCGTACCAATGATGCGCTCAGTGACCTGTTTGCCGAGGGATCCTGGCAGCGAGGTGTGTGCAAGCAGTTGCAGACATCGGACGGAATGTTGCTATTCCAGAACTGGGAACAGACCAACGACAACCAATGGAAACTGTGGCCCGTGACCGTGGTCATCGGCCGTGGTATGTCGGGCGTCAAGCAGGACGCTCCTGTCATCATCGAATCAGGCGAGGGGGCTGAGATTCAGTTCACCGAATCGCTTGACGTGATGAGTGGAGGCGCCCCGCCCATCCATCGTGGACGAATGATTGGCCCGGTCCACATTTCACGCTCCGAAAGTGACGTCGAGGGCGGCCGAGATCTGCACATTCGAACCGCCAACGTCGGAATCGATAATCGAAAAATTTGGACCACCGAGGCGATCGAAATGTCGTTTGGCGGCGCGAGAATGCTTGGCCGCGACCTGACGATCCATCTCGCTGGGCCTACCGCAACGGGCGGTGATGCGACCGCAGTGCTCGATCGGATGGAATTGATTTACCTCGATCAGTTAGTGATGCCACTTGAGAACGGCGGACTGTGGCAATCAAAATCTGCGAGTAACGATGCGGGAAAACTAGCTGGTGCCTCGCAGACAATTGGATTGCAGCCGGGCGTTCCTGCGACTGCAGCAGTGGCCCCGCAAACGTCCGTCGACAGTCCACGGGCGATGCTCTCGCTGCAATGCGGTGGCAGGGTTGAATACGACTTTGCGATGGATGAGTTGTCGTTGAGCGATTCGGTCGCCCTGATGCATCAAGTTCAGGGAAGTCTCACGGATCGTTTTGACTGCGAGTCGCTGCGTTTGAAGCTCAATGACCCCACAAATGAATTGATC
>JBPCVD010000436.1:0-8437 GCA_051010815.1 Rubripirellula sp. | reverse complement strand
CAAGAATGCGGACTCTTCATCGGGCGGTCACGGTGCGGTCAACGCGTTGGACGATGTTTCCGATCGAGCGAGTCTTGCGGAAGTGGCGGATGATTCCCCGGCACAGCCGTTGTCGAGTCAGCAGACCGACCGGGCGATGTCGGAATTTGGAACTGCGGAACCGCCTGGGAATGCGATGAGCGGAACGATTCCATCGCAGATTCCGGCGGTGCATGTGCATGCAGACGATTGCATCGAACTGCGTCGGCTGCACCGTTTTTTTGGCAAGACCAAAGCAGTCGACGATATTTCCTTCAGTGTCAAACGCGGCCATGTGTTCGGATATATCGGTCCCAATGGCGCGGGCAAAACGACCTCGATGCGTATCCTGGCGACGCTCGATTTGCCAAGCTACGGAGACGCCTACGTGGATGGTTTCTCCTGCGTCAACGATCCGGAGCTGGTGCGTCAGCGTCTTGGGTTCATGCCAGATTCGTTTGGCACTTATCGTGACGTCAACTGCCAGGAATACCTCGACTTCTTTGCGCGTGCGTACGGGCTCGTGGGTAGGGAGCGTGTCGAGCGTCTGCGTCATGTGCTGTCTTTTACCGGGACCGACGGAATGGCTGAGAAGCCGATTCGTGGGCTTTCCAAGGGAATGAAACAACGGCTCTGTCTTGGTCGAGCGTTGATTCATGACCCCGCCGTCATGATTTTGGATGAGCCCGCTGCTGGCCTTGATCCCCGCGCTCGGATTCATCTTCGAAGGATGATTCGCGAGCTGGCGGATGAAGGAAAGACAGTCCTGATCAGTAGCCACATATTGACCGAGCTTGCAGAGATGTGTGACTCGGTGGGGATCATCGAACAAGGACAACTTCTTGCAATCGGAAGTGTGGAAGAGATTCAGCACCAGCAGGTCAAGCAGCGCGAGCTGATCCTTCGTGTCCTGAGCGACAGCAATGAAGCAGCAGAGGCGTGCAAGTCGCACCCAGGGGTCTCGTCGCTTGTGATTGATGGTGAGCTGTTGCGATTTGAGTTCGCGGGTGAGTTGAAGGACCAAGCGGCGCTAGTTTCGTTTTTGGTTGGAAAGGGCGTTGAGATCGCGGAAGTGGTTTCTCACAAGAAGAGCCTGGAAGACGTATTCCTGCAGGTGACCGAGGGGTTGGTTCAATGATGAAGTGGTCGATGCGTTGCGGGAGGAATTTCTGATGGCGACGATCGCTGAATCGCCCACGGTGAAAGGGGATCCTGCATCCGTTTCGCCGTGGATCAATCGAGTCGACGAGTGGTGCGAGTCGTTTGGCGACACGCTCAACCCGATTCTGGTCAAGGAAACGCGGCAGGCGCTGAAGAGCCGGCAATTCGTAATGACCTTTTCCGTGCTCCTGTTTGCGGCGTTGACTTGGACGATCGTGGGTAGTCTTTCGCTGATGCCCCAGATCTACACCACGCCCTCGGCGCAGCGGATGTTGATTGGCTACTACCTCGTCCTGGCGTTGCCGATGTTGCTGGTCGTGCCTCTCGCGGCGTACCGGTCTTTGGAGGGCGAGATCGATGATGGCACACTTGAGTTGCTCTCGATCACGACGCTGAGCCCGTGGCAGATCGTGCTGGGGAAACTAGCCAGCGCGATGTTGCAAATGTTGCTGTACTTCGTGGCCCTGTTTCCATGCGTCGCCTACGCTTACACGCTACGCGGCGTCGATCTGCCGACGACGATGTTGATCATTGCGATTCTGGTGGTCGCCGGTGTACTGCTAACGGTCGTGGCTTTGTTCTTCGCCCCACTTTCCCGTTCTAGAACCGGTCGGATTACAACGCTGCTGGCCGTCATGGCGATTTTGCTTGGCGCTGAATGGGGGCTCGCGGCGCTGGTGATCAGTATGATCGTTTACGGCAACCCGCTGCCGGCAGATTTTATGTTCTTCCTGATCACGGCGACCGTATTGATTGCGATCTCACTCGGGCATCTGTTGCTAACGGCAACGGCGGCTCAGTTGACACCGGAGAGTGAGAACCGTTCGACAAGGCTGCGGGTTTCACTGATGGTGTTGACCGCGGTGATCATCGGGCTGAACGCCTTTGCGATTATGAGCCTCGGTTCTGATGAAGCCATCGGCGTCACGTTCACCTTCTCCGTCTTCCTGGCGGCGCTATGGACACTGTGTGGCAGCATGATGGCAGCCGAGTCTTCGGTGATGACACCTCGGATACGTCGAGAGTTGCCCAGCAGTTTTCTCGCCCGCGTGATGTTGACCTGGCTGACCCCCGGGCCGGTCACTGGGCTTGTCTTTGCGACCGTCAACGTGGTGTTGGTCTCGGCCGCTGTGTTCTTCAGTTTTGACTATCTGCTCAGCCGTTCTGACGTCTACGTGCCCACCAATGCACTATTGATGTTGAAGTCCTTTGCGATCGCCTACGCCTCTTATCTCGTTGGTTTTCTAGTGGCGGTTCGATTCGTGATCGCGATCATCCGAATCAATAACAATCCGCGGGTAGAACTAGGCATCGCGGCGTTGATCGCGATCGCCGTGCTGACGGCATTGGTTCCCTATGCGGTGGGGCTGCATTTGAACGATTATCGTAGCTACTCCTATTCGACTTGGCAGTTGACCAATTGGGCTTGGACACTGTTCGAAATTGGGGAAGCACGGGATCTACGATTTGAGGTTGGCTTGATTCTGTGCTTTGCAGTGTTCGCATTCTTTGTGGCACTGTTGTCGCAGCCTAGGTTGGCGATGCCGCGCCGGACGGCAACTCCCAAGCGGGTTCAGGAAGAGCTTGAGACGGCGGTCCGCTGAAGTTTGACGGTTCGGATTCGGAGGAATCGAGCCGATCCGATGGGGCGAGTTCGGATGATTGGGTTGGCAAAGTGCGGTTGCGTTTCGTCTGTTCGAGTCGAGACCCGTGGCGGTTGACGTCCACTCGACAGGCTCTTCTTGTGTAATGGCTCGGAGCGTGGTGGTGTGGCTCTCAGGCATGTCGACCTAGAATGACGCTTGACCACGCAAAATTCACTGCTCCCACTGGTTGCGCATCGTATGTCATCGGATCCAACACCCTCGCCCGCCGATCGTCCCGATCCTAATGAGGGAAATCCCGCGCTTCGGGCGCGTGTGCCCGACCATGTGGCCGACGGCTGTTTCAGCACGGGCGCGATCGTGATGACGGGACCGAGCGAGTTCATTGTGGACTTCTTGCAGACGATCGGGCGTCCGCATCGTGTGGCTCGGCGGGTGGTCATTCCGCATCCGGTCATGCCGCAATTTATCGACGCGTTGAATACAAACCTCGAGCTATACAAGAGCCGCTTCGGCGATCCACCGGCGCCTCCCCAGCAAAACGCCAACCAAGCACGGCGGCCGACGCCGCAGGAAATCTACGACGACCTGAAGCTTCCCGATGACGTGCTGAGCGGGGTCTACGCCAACGGCGTGATGATCGGCCATGGCGCCAGCGAGTTTGGGCTCGATTTCCTGACCAGTTTTTTCCCGCAGTCGGCCGTCAGCGCGCGAGTCTTCGTGGCTTCCGGACAGGTCCCGCGTTTGCTGGAGTCGCTTCGGAGCGCGGTTCGGCAGTTGGAGCAACGTCAGCAGAATGCCCAGCAAAATGCTGCGGGGACTCCCGAACCACCAGTTCCCGACCTTCCGGTCGAGGGTTCCAACCCTGGTGAGAATGGTGGCCCATCGGACAGCAGCGATTCGGATGACGGCAGCAATTCGGTTGACGGAGACGACAATGGTAATGGTAAGGAAGGTCCCAGCACCGATGCCCCACCCAGCGACCCTTTCAGTGGTTAGCCACCTTCGCTTGTTTGCCGCCCCATGAGCCAGTCGAACGATCTACCACTGATGCGCGGACTTCCGCGCACGAAATTGCCCACCGATGAACGGCTGGTCCTGGCGAGTGGGTCGCCTCGTCGCGCTCAGTTGTTGACCGCCGCAGGGTACGAGTTCACGGTGATGGTTGCTGCTGCCGACGCGGAATGCGGCGTCTGTAGCCGCGAGACGGCGCCCGAAATGGTGGCCCGATACGCCTATCGAAAGGCGGCCGACGTGGCCCAGCGAATCGATTCGGGGCTGGTTTTAGCGGCCGACACCGTCGCCTCCTGCGTGGGACAGATCCTCGGAAAGCCGCGCGATCAGGCACACGCGGAACAAACCCTCAGGCTGCTCAGTGGCCGACGGCATGATGTGTACACAGGTGTTTGCCTGTGGTCGGTGGAGCAACAAAAGTGCCTGGTCGAAGTGGTTCGAACGGAATTGGAAATGCTTCCGCTCAGCGACGCGATGCTGGAGGAGTACCTCGATTCCATGCTGTGGGAAGGCAAGGCGGGTGCGTTCGGGTACCAGGATGGAAACGACTGGCTGGCGGTTCGCGGCGGCGGGAGTGAAAGCAACGTCGTCGGACTACCCATGGAGCGGTTGGCGGAATTACTGGAAAATTTCGCGTCAACGGCCGAAACCCTAACTACTGGAAGTACCAGTCCACCTATGGGAGATTAGCTAAGCGTGCTAGTTTACCAACGCGAAGGTTTTTTTCCTTTTTGACCGGCAGTAAATGATGGTTAGTTTCGAGCGTCGAGGTCTCTTCTTGATCTTGCTTGCATTCGGAATCTCCCTACCAGCTCTCGCTCAAGACGCTTCGGCGCAGGGCTGGGCGGACAAGATGTTCAAGGAAAAGAGTCACGATTTCCGAATCGTGGGTCGTGGGACGAAGAGTGAATATCACTTCGATTTTACGAACCTGTACGAGGAAGATGTCCACGTGCAGTCGGTCCGCACCAGTTGCGGATGCACGACGCCAACGGTCACCAAGAACACTTTGAAGACCCATGAAACCGGCTCGATCCTGGCCACTTTCAACACCAACACATTCATTGGTCAGAAGTCGGCAACGGTGACGGTCGTCTTTGATCGCCCGTCCTACGCGGAAGTGCAACTGAAGGTCAGCGGGTTCATCCGCACGGACATTACGTTTGATCCTCCCGAGGTGAATTACGGTGAGGTTCCCGCGGGGCAGACGCGCGAGAAGGAAGTCGTCATCACTCATAGTGGCGACCAGAATTGGCGGATCACGGATGTCCGCAGCCACTGCCGGCACTTGCAAGTCCGGTTGGATCCGCCTGAAATCAAGCCTGGGCTAGTGCGGTACCGGATGAAGGTCAAGCTGGACGATTCCATCGAAGAGGGCGACATACGTGAGCGTGTGACTCTGATCAGCAACAATGGAAGCTTCCCGACCACGGAAATGTCGATCGGCGGGCGCGTTCGGCCAGCCGTGACAGTTTCGCCGGCGTCGGTGAGCCTGGGGACGACCACGATGGTCGGCAGCACCGAGCGTCGTTTGGTGGTGCGCGGCGATGAGCCGTTTGAGATTCTCGACGTGCAATGCGCGGACAAGCGATTTGAGTTCGAGGTGCCAGTCGGCAAGAAGAAGGTTCACTTCGTCATCGCGCGTTTTCAAGGCGACGGCTCGAAGACGCCCATCTCGCAGGAGATCCGAATCATCACCGATCTTCCGGGGAAAAAGTCTGCCTCCTGCGTCGTGACCGGAACGGTTCAGTGAGCGCGGATTTCGACGGACGATGATTCGTCCATTCTGCTCACATCGTTGAGCCGTCCATCCTGCCTGGGCGTTGATTCTTCCATTCTTCCTGCGTCGTTGGCGACGATTGTCCGCAGCATGTCGTGGCATCGTTCTTCGATGGAAATGCTGCTTGTCTTGAGCAGTGGACGCATGTCGGTGTGATCTTTCAAAAAACGACAAGCACTCCGGTCACTTCGTCACGCGAATCACTCGAGCCAGCGGACCCGGCAAGTCGATGCATTGGGGTGCGCGCTGTGTAGGGTCGGGGCGAGTACCGGACTGCACAGGGACTGTGCGGATACCGGACTGCGCGGATAACAGACTGAGCGACCGTAGCGCGATCGATTGCGAGTCGATCGTGGCCGTTCACCGGGGTCGCAAAGTGCGAACGCAAGCGCTAGACTCACAAAGCAGTTCGGTTCCGTTGCCAGGAGTCGATTCCAATACTGATCACGAGATCACGTCATGAGTGTTAACCCCATCGATCTCTCGTGCTACGGATTGCACGTAGAGGACATCGTTCACAACGCGACGCCAGCGCGTCTCTACGAGTTCGCGATTGTCGATCACCATGCGGTGATTGCCGCCTCGGGAGCTTTGGCAACTCGCAGTGGCGACAAGACGGGACGTAGTCCCAAGGACAAGCGGATCGTTGATGTTCCAGAGTCGACGGACGATATCTGGTGGGGCGATGTCAACATGAGAATGACCGAGCGGTCGTTCTTGATCAATCGCCAGCGTGCGATCGACTATCTCAACACGCGTCCTCGAATCTTTGTCTTCGACGGCTATGCCGGTTGGGATCCGCAATACCAAATCAAGGTCCGAGTCATCGCGGAAAGCGCGTATCACGCGTTGTTCATGCACAACATGCTGATCCGCCCCACGTCGTCTCAGCTCAAGGATTTCGGTGATCCGGACGTCGTGATCTTGAACGCCGGCTCGTTTCCTGCCAATCCTTACACGGCACAAATGACCAGCACGACGAGCATTGACTTGTCGATTGAGCATGGCGAGTTGGTGATCTTGGGGACGCAGTATGCTGGGGAAATGAAGAAGGGCGTCTTCACCGTCATGAACTACCTGATGCCAAAGCAAGATGTGCTTAGCATGCACTGCAGCGCGAACTCGTCGGATGCGGGTGATGTCTCGCTGTTTTTTGGCCTCTCCGGGACGGGCAAGACAACGCTGTCGACCGATCCTAGTCGTCAATTGATTGGTGACGACGAGCACTGTTGGACCGACCAAGGCGTGTTCAACATCGAGGGTGGCTGCTACGCCAAGGTGATCAATCTGAGCCGAGAGAGTGAGCCGGAGATTTTTGAAGCGATTCGATATGGTTCGGTGCTTGAAAACGTGGTCTTTGACGAAGCCACGCACGAAGTGAACTATGACGATGCTTCGATCACAGAGAACACACGAGTTGCCTACCCGATTGATTTTATCGAGAACGCAAAGATTCCGTGTGTGGGTGGTCAGCCGGAGAACATCATCTTTCTGACCTGCGACGCGTTTGGCGTCTTGCCGCCGGTGTCAAAGTTGACGCCCGAACAGGCGATGTATCACTTCATCAGCGGTTACACAGCCAAGGTCGCGGGTACGGAGATGAACGTGACCGAACCGACAGCTACCTTCAGTGCTTGTTTCGGTGCGGCTTTTCTGGTTTGGCACCCGGCCAAGTATGCCGAATTGCTTGCCGATCGGATTCGCAAGCATGGAAGCCGCGCATGGCTCGTCAACACGGGCTGGTCGGGTGGCGGCTACGGGTCGGGGACGCGGATGAGTCTCAAGCACACTCGTGCGATTGTGGACGCGATCCATGACGGATCGCTTTCCGATCAGGCGACTCGGGTCGATCCGCTCTTTGGATTTGAGGTGCCAACCGAGTGCGATGGTGTCCCAGCTGAGAGGTTGTGGCCGCGCGACGTTTGGGGCGATGTGGAGGCTTACGAAAGCAGCGCTCGGCGACTGGCTGATTTATTCCAGCAGAACTTCCTTAAATTCGAAGCGGGTGCAAGTGAAGCGATTCGCGCCGCCGGTCCAAAGACCAGTGCCTGATGGCTCAATTCTCAAGCGGTAAGAATTGGATGGCGTCAACGATCACGTGACCGTCAGTTTCATGTGTGTCAATTTTGACACGGCCTGTCCCGCTGAACTGAAACTGACCGAGGGAAACAAACGTGCCGTCGATGGTGGGCGTTAAGCGTTGATTCACTTTCACTTGGGTTTCGCCACCCGCGTGAGAGACGCTCACGGGTACATTCGAGGCGCGGTTGCGGTTGGGTGGGTACGACAAGCGGACCTCATAGCGTCCATCTGCTAGGGGCGTTTCGAAAATCGCGTGGGTCGATGCGGAAGGTTGGTTGTCGTTGTGGCGGTAGCCGTCGTTGACAAATCCCTTGTTCGAGGTCGAGGATTTCCAGACGCCTTCGAGTTGCGCACGCCGATCGTCAATGACGACTCCCGACAACTTCTTCGAATCGATCTCGTACGCGTCTTCGAGCTCCAGCACCTGGTTGTCTGCAACCAAACGCGCACGAAGCGTTTCGTAGGGTAGGTCTTGGACAGCGATTTCCCGATCAATCGATAGGCAGGCGGCGGTGGCGGCGGACTGTCCAAGAATCATGAAGACAGGTTCCATGCGAATCGATCCAAACGCGATATGACTGGAGGATACGCAAACTGGTACCAGTAGATTCGTGCACTCCGATTTTTTGGGAGTGATCGAACCGTAGGCAATCTTGTAGGGCCGCGGCGTCTTCACGCCGATATCACCCTCGTTTTGCACGGTCCCTTCGGGTGTGACATACCGCTGCGCATTGTGCGAGTCGAGTGTATAGGATCCCATGCCGACCGACTCGGGTGT
>JBPCVD010000435.1:0-3782 GCA_051010815.1 Rubripirellula sp. | reverse complement strand
CGCATCGGGTTCAGTGAAGTCGATGTCACGCAGGTCGAGCCACTGACCGGTGAAGTTCTCGGTAAAGGCATCGCTTTTTGGCGAATCGAGCAGACGTTCTACTTGTTGTCGAAGAATCTCCGGTTCGTTCAGTCGGCCGGTGCCCGCCTTCTCTTTCAGCTCCTGGTCCGGCATGGAGCTCCAGAGGAAATATGAAAGACGCGCTGCCAACGCATGGGGCTCCAGTTGCCTGCCGCCAGGTTCATGGAGGAACAAAAACTCGGGCGAGCAGAGGATCGCTTTCAGACTGACACGCAACGCCGACAGGAAGGGGCGCCCCTGTGCCGCTGCCGTGGAATACAACTCGACGTAATCATCCGTTTCCTTCGGATCGACCGGACGTCGAAACGCCAGCGGCAATAGGCGTGTGATGATTTGTCGAGCTTCACTTGTGGTGGCGGTTTCTGGATCGACGTTGCCGAGCAAAGAGGCACGGCTTGGCGGCGGCCATTCGTCCATCGGTCCTTCGATGACGATGTCAGCGATTTCGATTCCCGCCTCGGGCCAGGTGTCCGCGTCCTTCCGCGTGTCGCGCGTGCCATAACATTTGGGTTGAAACGTGCCCCCGTCTTCCACTAGCCGATCAACAAACTCAATCGTCGTCCATTCTGGCGGGACGTCATAGTATCCGACGAGATGTCGTTCACGCCGATTCACAATCGTGTCGCCCCCATAGATCCTCAGCGTGACCGGTTTGTCACTTTGAATCGCTCGCACTCGCAGTGTTCCGCGGTACGTTCCTGGCGGCGCGTTTAGACGCGAGAAATTCACCAGATTCGTGGGGCAATAGTTCGATTGGAAGATCACCAATCCACTCTCGGTGCGCCGGAACATCTTCCCAATTTGGCGATCAAGTTGTGGATTGCCCTTCCAATCGACCTGCTTCAGCAAGTTGGTCTCATGGCGAATGAAATCTGGTCTCTCAGGCAGCCCGAAAACCGCATCGAGAACCTGGTCGGCCGCCTCCAAATAGGATCGCATCGCCTCGGCGGAAACCGCGAGTCCCTCGCCCACTGTATCGAATCCATCCGTCGACGCGTCGCTAGGCAAACCGTTGATGCTGACTTTGACCTGAAACAGATCACGCACCGTGTTTTCGTATTCCTGCCGATTCAATCGCCGCAAGACGACATCGCGGCGATTCGCCTCAGCACGCTCGATTGCCGCCGACAGAGATTGAAGAAAGTCGGTCGATTCGTCTTGTCGAGGTTGGGATGCATCGCGTGGCGGCATTTCACCGGCAGCAACACGATCATGAATCATTACCCAGCGGCGTGTCGTTTCTTCGCTGCCGAGTTCGAATCCGAGTTTAGCAATATCCAATCCACCTTCGGGTTCCTCACCGCGATGGCAGTCCAAGCATTGCGCTTCGACGAAAGTGTTCCATGGATCCGGAATCTCACCCTTCGCATTCTGCGAGACGGCTAGCGCACCTGCGATCATTACGGTAGCCGCGAACCAATTCTTCATCGGATGCCGAACCAGTGATTTGAAGCAAGGGCGGAGAGACGGGAGCGTCTGTCGATGGCTATGCATGATACATGAAGAAGGCATCATCGCTTACGCAATTGCACGATGACGTTCGTAGGTGGCGTCGATCTGAGACGTTGGTTTCCGAGACGTTGGTTTCCGAGACGTTGGTTTCCAATCGTCGGTTTCCAATCGTCGGTTTCCAACCGTTGGTTCATGAACATGCTGACGATAATCGATTCGGGAATCGGACTGGAGAGTTGGAGTTGGCCTTGAAGAACGGTCTCAACAGCAAGATTCGCCGTGAACGATCTAGGTGGAGTTGCTTTGCTTCCAAGCTCGCTTCGGTCTCGGCGCTGATTCACGCTGGCGCTTGCTGATACGCAGATCGCTCGACTAGCTTGTGCCTGAATCCTTCTCGGTTCGAGCCTTCTTCACCATCGCGACGAACGCTGCACGGCATTCATCGGACGTTCGCACCTCTTTCGGGAAGCCGATACGCACCGATTGAACGCGTTCGGGTGTTTTGAGACGAACATGAAAGCCGAGCCGATCCACTGCTGTGATTTTCGCTTCGGAAGCGGAGACGCCTTTTTCGTGCAACGCGATATCGATCAACGCGGTCGCGTGGTCGCTGTTCATGTGCTCCAGGATTGCCGTAGCTGCCTCGGCCAACGGATCAGCTTCGGCCTGCTCGAATTCAACAGCTTCGATCCATCCCATTACACCGAACCCTCCAACGAAATAGAGATCCACGGGGTTTAGACGCCAAAACGAGAAGTCCGAAAAATCGACATAGTAGCTGGCGTTTTCATGTCGCGAGAGATACGCCGCGCGCGCTGCGGGTAAATCGTTCTCCGGCACCGGCTCTGCGTTGCCGATCAAGGTCATTCGGCCGGCGCCCAACGGATCACTTTGCGCATCAGGATCGGTGACGAACAAGGATGTGTTGGGATCAGCCTTCAGATTTTGCGTGTGCATTGCCATCGCGCTGATTAGGAACAGCGGCCTTCCGGCGTCGTCCAATGCATAGGGCATTGTCGAACCGAACGGGAACCCCTGACACTTTTTAGAGTGGGTCGATAGCACACCGACCTGATTGAGGGAGAGCATCGTTCGCGCTCGTTCGGCATAGGAAACCTCCGGAGCAGGATTGGGCTCTTCGGTTTCCGTCGTGTAAGCGTGCTGTCGCTGTTTGGTCATCGGGTTGGGGTATGCCTAAAGGATGAAGTCTCTCGTTTTGAACTCCCGGATTCTATTACACGCGACGAGCGGCGGTGAGGGAAACCAAAACTTCTGAAGCGAATCAGTCTGCCCATTGACCATCCTTCACGCGAGTGCGTTTCCCAACCATCCCTCGAACCTTCCCCAAAATTCCGGCTTGGTGGGGAAATGGCAAAGCAAATAAGTTTGCATCGCCGGTTCGTGGCACTCCAATGATTCCGCCAGGAACCAGTTTCATTTCATTGAGTGACAGCCAATAGTTCCAGAGCTGGTAGACCGAGTCTGTTTCCGCATCGAATCGCAAGAGGCCACCCAGGTCACACAACAATGATTCCTCGTCCACCCAGCCGACGAATTTGCCGAGTGACGTCTCCAAGGTCGATGACGCTGCCAATTTTGCCTCGGTCAAATCCCAAACCAACATCTGTTTGCCGAAGGCCAACGCAAGATTCCGCCCGTCAGGAGAAAAGTGAATCTTCGTCGAGGGCAAGCGAGGTACGTCGATCTTTCCGATCGGCTCCGCTTTGACCACGTCGATCAAGTAACACCCGCTTGAGGCAGCGATCGCGAGGTAGCGACCATGCGGACTGACCGCGATATCTGTGATGACTTCCGTGTCAATCTTGAAATGAAGATTGCCGGTCGCAAGCGACCAGCAATAAACGTGGTGATACTGCCGAATGACCACGTACTCGTCACTCACCCACTTGGCTCCCTCGACGCTGGTGGGCGTGCTGATTCGAGTCCAGTTTGGCAAATGCCAACGTGCTACGACGTCCGGCTCTCGCGATGCCAGATTTTTCAATACGACAAGGTCGGGACCGAAGGTTCCCAAGGTATTTCCACTGGGGCGGTGATGGTCCAACAACATCAACGGCGTATCGAGATCGAGGACGGGTGGATTCTCTGTGAAATCGGGTGACGTCACGTAGACACGGCCGAAAGACTCGTCTTCACCGAGGGGGCGTTGATAAACCGATACGGCGTGGATCGGTCGGTCGGCGTCGACCCATAGCGGGGACGTGGTTTCGACTCGCGCTCCTCGAGGC
>JBPCVD010000434.1:0-4252 GCA_051010815.1 Rubripirellula sp. | reverse complement strand
GGCGTTCTCCCAAGCAGCACCGCGGGGAAGCGATTTGACTTGGCCCAGTTGTTGATTGCTGCAGAATGCTTCCTCCCGTGTCAGCTGTCCATCGGTACTCTCCGGAAGCACGTAGTCGATGACTTTGTCGGGTTGGAAAGGGACACTCCAGGATTGCTCATCGTTGATGTTCCCATGCCCAATGTGAAATACCTTGCCAACACCCGCGGCGTGATAGCCGTTGTTCTTGAAGTGTTCAGGAAGGGTCACGGCATCCGGAATTGCTTTGCGAAAGTGGTAGCCGAGGCTGTAGACGCCGGTGGAGGTCGATCGCGACCCAATCAGCAGATTGTTGCGTGATGGAGCGCAGACGGCTTGGTTGCAATAGGCTGCGTCGAACCGCATACCTCGGGCGGCAAGTCGATCCAAATTTGGGGAGTGGACCCAGTCGTCTCCGTAAGCCCCAAAGGAAGGCTTCAGATCGTCAACCAGGATCAGCAGCACGTTGGGGCGTTCGGAGGCTTGGGCAGCACTGAAACAAAGTACGAGTGCAGCGAGCAGGCTTGCAGTTAAAGATCGCATGGCATCGACGAAGGAGATGGTCGCTAGCGGACTGGAAAGAGTTCCACGAAAAAAGCGGAGTTGCCATTTGGCAACTCCGCCTTGTGATTCAGAAAGAGTGGACACCTCGGCAAAGTGAGGCATCCAGAACGCTACGCCTGGAACGAGCTTCCGCAACCGCAGCTCTTTGTGGCGTTTGGATTGTCGAAGGTGAAGCCTTGCTTTTCCAAGCTCTCGTACCAGTCGACGGTCGTCCCATCGAGATACAACGCACTTTTCTTGTCGACGACCACAGCGACGCCGTGACACTCATACTTGGTGTCGGCCTTCTCGTCGAAACTGTCGTCAAAGTTCAGTGTATAGCTGAAGCCGCTGCATCCGCCGGCGGCAATGCCGATTCGAAGGACCATGTCGTCCCCGAAGTTATGCTCTTTTTGAAATCGCTTGACTTCCTCAGATGCTCGTTCGCTCAGTTTGACTGCCATCGTAGGATTAACCCTTCGTCATGGACGACTGTTGGTTGGTATGGATATTGGGTGGAGCGTCGCCTGAGGGCGGACCGCTCGACGCACCCATATTATTCAGCACTTTCCCCCGGCGGCAAGGCTCATGTTCGCCGAACGGCGTTTGAGGGCCCAGAAAATAGGCAGAAGTGGGCCTGGAAGGCGGAAAACCTGCCTGATCGTCATGAACTGGAATGACGTGGGCGTGCGTCGTTCGCAGTCTCAACGTACAACAGCGACCAGCATTCGAACACATCGCAGCTCTCAGGCGGCAACCAACCTATGCGGCGGATCGGCACTCTCCAAGACTCATCGCAGGCTCGACAGTTTTGTGATTATCTGGTCACACTTTCGATCGATGCCACCGTTGATCCCGAGGGTGAGGGGGCCGATCAGGTCTGGGAAATCTGGATTCGCGACGAAAAAGACGTCGATCGCGCTCGACAGGAATTGGCGTCTTTTGAGCAGGCGCCGACGGATTCTCAGTTCCGTGTCGAGGCAGAGGCGTCGCGAATTCGGGACGAGCGAGTTGCCGAGCAGCAACGCCGCGAAGCCCATCAACGCGAAGTCGAACGCTCGATGCCTCGGGAGAGTAGCGCCCTTGGGTCACTGATCGATGCTCCGCTCAAGCAGAAGAGTATCCCCGTTACCATTGCCATCATCGCCATTTCCGTGGTGGTGAGTTTCACCAGCCACTTCGGTGATCCGCGCGGATCTCGTGTGCCTGGTAAGACGACACTGGAAGAGAAGACGTACTACGGGCTCTCGTTTGTGGATTGGCGTGACTACCGAAAGGACCAAGATCCCTTCGCCTCGATTCGAAAGGGGCAGGTCTGGCGGTTGGTGACGCCAATGTTTTTGCATGGGGATGAGTTTCATCTGGCGTTCAATATGTTGTGGATCTTTTTCTTGGGATCGACCATCGAACGTCTTCACGGATCCTTGTTCTTTGGCCTGCTGACCATGGGGACGCAGATTGCCGGGATGATGTTGCAGGTCATGCTGCCGGGGAGCGAAGTGTTGGCGGAGTTCTTTCAGGGCACGCCCTTCGAGTTTCTGTCGGAAACGCTCAGCGGTTCGCCCTTTGCGATCGGGGCCTCCGGTGCCGTCTATGGTCTGTTCGGGTTTCTGTGGATTCGCCCCATGGTGGATCGCAGCTATCCCGTTCACCTAGTGCCAATGAATGTGGTTCTGATGTTGGGTTGGCTGGTCGCGTGCATGACACCGCTAATCGGTAATGTCGCTAACGGTGCGCATTTGGGCGGCTTGTTGGCAGGCGTCGCCGTGGGCTATTTCGGGTACTACGTGCGTCGATGAACGCAGACCGGGAGCAGCGTAAACAAAATCCAGCGGGACCCTATTCAACGCCGCAGGAATTGGCGCTGCCGATCTCCGTCGACCCTTCGCCACAGAGAAGGGATTCCTTTCTTGACGCCGTCATCGAAGTGCTGCGAATCGCACTTCCGTTGATGGTCAGCGCCGGAACCTTTTCCTTGGTGCTATTCGCAGACCGCACGCTATTGCTGTGGTTTGACGGCGAATCGATGAGTGCATCGATGGCTGGGGGCAACCTGTTTTGGGTGCTCGTCTGCTTGCCCGTGGGGATCGCTTCGATGACCGGGGCGATCGTTAGCCAGTACGTCGGCGCAGACGAGGAGGATCACATTGGTCGGTTTCTTTGGCAAGCCGTCTGGATGTCTTGCCTGTCGGCGCCCCTCTTTGCGCTGTTCGCGGTCGGGGCTGAGCAGATGTTTCAGGCCACCGGTCAGCCGGCACACCTGTTGCCGTTGGAAACGACCTATCTTCGCCTGCTCATGCTCGGTGGGGTCGGCTTGGTCTTGGAATCCGCACTGAGCGGTTTCTTTAGCGGAACGGAACGAACGCCCGTGATCATGTGGGTATCCGTTGCCTCGGGCTTGCTGAACTTCCTGTTGGATTTGATTCTGATCTTCGGGTTTGGCCCCATTCCCGCCATGGGTATCGCTGGTGCCGCTGTGGGAAGCGTGGTCGCCTTCTGGTTCAAAGCCGTTTGTTATTCGTACCTGCTGCTTCGACCCAGGTATGAGTCGAGGTACCGATTTCGTGCAGGATTCGGAATCGATTTTCCACTCGCTCGAAATCTGCTGTTCTTTGGCTTCCCCACCGGACTGATGTATCTGACCGAGTCGAGTGGTTTCACGGTGATCGTGCTTCGAATCGGAAGTCTTGGCGACATTCCTCTTCGTGCGACGACGATGGCGATCAACTTCAATATGGTCGCCTTCATCCCACTGGTTGGTGTTTCCATTGCCGCCTCGGTCTTGGTGGGGCGGCATCTGTTGCAGAGCGGGCCTCAGCGCGCGGCCCTCAGCGTCTACGCCTCATTGGTTATCGGCGGCGTCTACAGCAGCGCTTGGCTGTGCTGCTATCTGGCGATCCCCGACGTGATGATGTCGCTGTACCAATTGGGAGAGAATGTTAGCGAATCGGCGGAAGCGATCGAGCTTGCCAGAGGATTGCTAAAGTTTGTCGCGATCTACGTCGTGCTCGATTCGATCCAACTGATTCTGGCGGGCGCACTGCGTGGTGCCGGTGATACCTGGTTCGTATTGATCAGCGGTGTGGTCGCATCGGCTGTTGCGCTCTGGGTCGGATTCGCCTTTGAGCCGACGGAGGACTTGTTGAACTGGTGGTGGTGGATGGTCGCCTTTTGGGTTTGGTCGCTTGCAGTCCTGATGGCTGCCCGATTCGCCCGAGGAAGCTGGAAGCGAATGCGAATGATCTAAAGGGCTTTGCACTAAAGGGGAGAGTGCTGAGCGGGTGAGCACTGAGGGGGCAGGATCACGCCAAGATCACGACGGCGGGCAGACGCCAAGAGCGGATTCGCTGCGTCAGTTCCTTTTGCCCGTAGAATTTTTGGTGCTCAGGATTCCCGGCGCGTCGATCTGATACTCGCGACGAGTTCCCGAAGCGAGCGCCAAAGACGTCGGTAAGAAACCGAGTTCGCGCCGACGCGGCGAGCGCTCTCGGCGGGGGATGGTGATTGAGGCCAGTCGCTACGCCTCTGATCGAGGCTGAATACCGGCACGGTCGAGATGATACTGACGAGAAGAGTCGGGATGCTACCGGCAAGAACAGTCGACCGAGGCTCGACAACGTCGCCCCAACCGTCAGTCGCACAACCTGTCCGGCTATTGCAAATCGGTCAGGACAACCTTGGTCTGATACCG
>JBPCVD010000433.1:0-4038 GCA_051010815.1 Rubripirellula sp. | reverse complement strand
TTCTTGGGCTGCTGATCGCCAGTGTGTGGATTGTTCGCGGCTACATCGACCGTTGGACTCCGTCACGATTCGTGACGTTTGCCATCGGCGTGATGGTCGCCATCGTGATCACGGAACTGCCGATGGCCAACGGTGGCACGAGTCTGCCGTTCTTGTTTGGATCGGCGATGATCGCGATCTGCGCGATGATCTTGCCGGGCATCAGCGGCGCGTTCGTGCTACTGCTGCTGGGCGCGTATCACACGGTCACTGGATTGATCAAAGACTTCGTCAAGCTGAACCTGTCGACCGAACTGTTGCTGCAGATCGCAGCCTTTGGAAGTGGTTGCGTGTTTGGACTGCTAGCTTTCTCACGATTGTTGCATTGGCTTCTCGATCACTATCGCGGTGCGACGATGGCGGGGTTGATGGGATTGATGGTGGGCAGCATCAAGAAGCTTTGGCCATTGCAAGTACCGACGCCGGAGACCGCGAATTTGGAAATGAAGCATCGAGAGATGCAATACGTGAATCCGGCGGATTGGTCTGGAAGCTTGTGGACGCTGGCGTTGCTCGTGGTGGTTTCCATCGTCGCCGTGTTGGTGATCGAGCGATTGGCCCAAGCGCTCGACGAAGCGGAATCAGCCTGATCGCAGTGCCGCCCCTGGCGGACGCAAACGGCAGGAAATCTGCTGGAGTGTCGTACGCATCCGCAAGATCATGTTGGGACCGCACGCAAGCTCGATGGAAAGCTGATTCTCCGGCCTGAACAGATGCAGGTGGCTTGTACTCAATCTCGCCAACGCGCAAAAAAAACGCCAACCTATGAGAAGGCTGGCGTCGAGTGGATTAGCCGCGAAATTTCAATCGCAGCGAGGTTGCTCGGGTCGGCGTCTAGTTGGTCGCGACCATGTCCTTCGTTTCGACGAATGGATTGCTGCGAACTTCACCGATCTTCGTCGTTACTTTCGCGTAGGTCGCCTGAACGGCGTCTGACTGACTGACGCAAGGATTGCATCGTTCCAGTCCGCGGGCGGCGGGACCAGGCGTAGGAACCTGTGGTTGCACGAACTGCGAACGCAGACGGCTATCGTAGTTTTCGCTAGCCGACACCAAGGGTGGCGACGCGAAGGGACTCAGTCCGTAAGGTCGGGCATGGCGGGCGCCATAGTAGACCGGTGGGCTGAGCGAGAAATAGGGTGGCGTACGCAGGGAGTTCCCATAGCGGGAGCCGTACGGCTGGTAGAATCCGAACGGCAAAAAGCCGTAAGCATCCGGGCCCTGAGCCGACGCGGTGTCGGATGCGGACACACTAACGAAAATCGCCAGACAGCAGGAAACTAGTAACCTCTTCATCGAAGACCTCAACAGGACACGTTGGATAGTGGGAAATGCAGCACCCTTTTGAGGGGGTGCACAGAAATGCGGATCATTCACCCTTTGCAGGTGACACACCCCCGTGCCTTGCCTAACCCACGCTAGTCGGCGGTCCAGGCCCCTTCAACCGTCAATAAACGAAAATTCTCGGCTTTCCTCCGTAGTCCACCAAACGTCTCAGTCGAAAACGCAACCTTGAAAATCGCCTGTATTATTCACTCACTTGATGGCGGGGGAGCAGAACGTGTTATTTCCGGGCTCGCCTCGCGGCTGGCCCAAAGAGGGCACCACGTGACCCTGGTGACGCTCGGTGATGGCGGAGGCGATCGTCATCAGGTCGACCCGGCGGTGACTCGTCGACGGCTCGATTTGCTGTTCCAAAGCGAGACGCTGTGGGCGAAATTTCAAGGTCATCGGCGCCGCCTGCGTGAGCTCCGAGCCACTCTTACGGAACTGGCCCCCGACGTGGTGCTGTCATTTTGCGACCGCACGAATGTGCTGACTTCCCTCTCCTGCCCCGACGACCTGCCGTTGTTGTTGAGCGAGCGAAGTGATCCGTCGCAGCAATTTCTGGGACGCCGTTGGGAGTACTTGCGTGATCGCGGCTACCCACGGGCGACCGGATTGATCGCGTTGACGGCCACTTCCGCCGGGCATCTCCGTCAGCGGTTCGATGTCCCGGTGACAGTGATTCCGTCCGCCGTCGATCCACCGTCACGATTCTCCGATCGAACCGCGGCGAGCGCCAGCCAACAGGTGATCGGTGTAGGGCGACTGGAACCGGAAAAAGGATTCGACCGATTGATTCGGGCCTTTGATCAGGCACTGGGAAGTCAGCCCGCTTGGACCTTACGCATTTTGGGCGAAGGTTCCTGCCGCGTTCGCTTAGAGGAGTTGGTCGCGGAACGGAATCTTGTCGGCCGCGTCGCCCTACCGGGATGGTCAAGCCGGGTGGATCAGGAGCTTGCCGCAGCCACAATGTTCGTGTTGCCGAGTCGCTACGAAGGTTTTCCGTCGGCCTTGCTGGAGGCGATGGCGATCGGCGTGCCCTCGATCGCGGTGGATTGTGAAAGTGGCCCACGCGCGGTGCTCACGGCTCCTGGCCAAGCCGACCAGCACGAGGCAGCACCTAAGCCTGGCTTGCCCGATACGATGCCCACCCATCAAGAAGGCATCACTCCGCCGGAGCGAGTTCTCGACGAGACCGGCCAAGCGTTTCCCGGGGGGCTCTTGATCCCAAACCACGAAGATTCGTTGGCCGATGCGATCGCCGGTTTTGCGTCAGATGGTTCGCGACGCGAAGCGTTTGGCGCTGCGGGAAAAGCGGTAACCGAACGCTTCAGTTGGGATTCGATGGTGGACGCTTACGAATCGCTGCTCCGCAAAGCCGCGCATGCCAGTAGGCCCCAGCAGTGATGACTGCGGAGCTAGCGTTTCGTTCGTCGCGTTCCATTTCCAGACATCGCAGCACCTATCAAGCGTCCGCAGGCGGGTAGCTTTGCCTGCGCGCGAATGGATGCTCTCGACGACCGAGTTTCGCCTCCGAGTCCGGAGGCGAAGACCGGAAATCGGTGTCTAGAGAATGCCGCCGTGAGTACGAATCGGCGTCAGATGGCTAGGCGAATCGAGGAACCAGAAGCGTTCCCATTCGTCGACCAGTGATCGCAGATCTTCCGACGTGAACAGAAGTTGCTGGACGCGTCGTTCGGGGCGAGAGGAATAGATGGGCACAAAGCAGCCGACCGTCGTGGTCAAGCAGGCGGCTAGCAATGTGATTTGGATTAAGCGTCGCATCGAGCGTTCCTCCGTGAACGATTCGCTGTCGTTTTCCGATCGGTCGATCGGTCAGGTGTCAGTGTCCCAGCGACCGCTAGGGCTGCTGGGAGGCGGAACCTCCGGTGGAGGCGACGCCGGTTGGTCAGGGCGATTGTCCTCATTCGCTTCTAAGGCTCGGCGGTGTTCCGCTTCGTCCAGGTCGCGAACTTTGGCTTCCATGTATTTGCCCGGTTTGAAGGTCACGACATGCTTTCGAGGCACATCGACCTGCTCGCCGGTTCGGGGATTACGAGCTTTACGGGCCGCACGAGGTTTGACCTCAAAAACGCCGAAATTGCGAAGTTCAATTCGGCGTTCACGGACCAGCGACTCAATAATCGCATCAAACGTCTTTTGTACGATCTCCTTCGTCTGCTGCTGAGTCAGTCCAACCTCTTCCGAGATCGTTCTCACGATGTCTTTCTTGGTCACTCTGACTCCCTGCCGTACCCAGATGCTTTTCCGGCAATCGTTGTAAACCCTTTGCCACTTTCAACTTAACACAAGGCAGAGTCTAGGTGGCGACATGGGGGTCGTCAAGATCGCAGCAACGTGGATACCTGCAGGCTTTGCAGCCGATGGTTCACGTCGTCCGTTATCGTCACCCCTAACCGTCAACCTTGAACCAATCGGAGCAATCCGCACGAAACTGACCAACCCGATTGTCGGCAAAGTCGCCTTTGCCAGGATATTTACGGCTGTTTCGTCGCTCGGACACGATAAAAAAATTTTTGAATTCGTCGATCCGCAGGGACGATCGAACTCGCCATCTGCCGTGGTTTCGTCCCAGCGGCTACCCCCTTTGAGATCAAATCGACCCGGCCTCGAAATCCTGGAGATAAGAATCTGTGGCCCAGCTCGATTGCC
>JBPCVD010000432.1:0-6751 GCA_051010815.1 Rubripirellula sp. | reverse complement strand
ATCCAGACTTGTTGGTGGGGCTTCGGCCGACGACGAACGTTCCTTCGCAAGCACTGGTTCTGATCAATAGCCCCGATGTCAATCAGTGGTCGCGCATGACCGCCCAACGCATCATGGAAGAGACGACTGGTTTTTCAGAGCGACTTGAGTTGGCCTATCGACTTTGTTTGCATCGAATGGCAACTTCCACGGATCGTGAGATTGCTGACCAGTTTTTTGCGAGCCACGACGGTTTGCGTGCGAAGGAAAACGCAACGCCTGACGAATCTCTTGATCAATGGCACCAGTACGTTGCCGCACTGTTTGCGAGCACCGAGTTTCGATTGTTGGACTAACCATGGCACAAGCGTTGCGATCATCGATTTCACGGCGACAATTTGGCACCTTGAGCAGCTTTTCACTTGGGTCGCTCGCGATTTCTGCGTTCTCTCCCAGGAATTCGCTATTTGCGGCGCCGGCGATCAGTCGCCCGCATGTGGCGCCACGGATCCGACGTGTAATTTTCTTGTTCATGCATGGCGGTCCGTCACATGTTGATACGTTCGACTATAAACCGATGTTGGCCAAGCAGGATGGAAAGCCATTGCCATTCGCGCTTCCGCCAAACATCGATGCCGTGCCAAAGTTGCTGAACGGTCCTTGGAAGTTCAAGCAGCGCGGACAGTCTGGTTTGTGGGTCAGCGACTTATTACCCAACATGGCTCAAGAGGCTGATTCGCTGTGCGTCATTCGCAGTATGCATACCAAGGGACAGTCCCACGGTCAGGCAGTAGGGATGATCAATACGGGTAGCGACAACTTGGTTCGTCCCAGCATGGGAGCCTGGATTAGCTACGCGTTGGGCAGCGAACATCCCGATCTACCCGCACACATCGCCATCGGACCGGCAACCGCGCACGGTGGTCCTCGCAACTATGGAGCGGCGTTCCTGCCGGCGATGCATCAGGCAACCGTTATCGGTAGCAACGGACGTTTCGGCGACGGGAAAATCCCGCATCTTGACGGGCCGGTTGATGCGGCACGAATCAATGAACGATTTGACTTGGTCCAGGCTTTGAATCGTCGTCACTTGGGACGAACCGGACCCGATCGCGAAGTCGAAGGGGCGATCGAAGCGGTTGATCTGGCTTCGCGGATGCGTCTGGCGGCGCCTGAAGTGTTTGATTTGGATCGCGAATCCGCGGCCACTCAAAGCCGCTATGGAATCGGAGAGAAGGCGACCGAATCATTCGGGCGAAGTTGTTTGCTTGCGAGGCGTTTAGCGGAATCGGGCGTTCGTTTTATCACCGTCAGCAGTGGGCAAGTTTGGGACCAACACGGCAACCTTGAAGCGGGACATAACAAGAACGCCGCTGCCACGGATCTTCCCGCTGCAGAGCTGATTCGCGATTTGAAGCGGCGTGGACTGTGGGACGACACGTTGATTGTATGGGGAGGCGAGTTCGGTCGAACTCCCGTGGTCCAGGGGACGAATGGACGTGATCACAATCCCCAAGGTTTCAGCGTTGTCTTGTCAGGTGGCGGCATCAAGACTGGCTTTGCTCACGGCGAAACCGATGACTACGGTTATTACGCTCTGCGAGATCGCGTTCACATGCATGATTTGCACGCGACCCTCTTGCATCTCTTGGGAGTCGATCACGAACGATTGACCTACCGCTATGCCGGTCGAGATTTTCGACTGACAGATGTGCATGGCCACGTCGTTGAGAATATCCTCGCATGATGGGATGTCGATTGGGTTCGATGCAGTGAGCGCAGATCCGCGTGATCGGATGTGAGACTCATGTTCTTCTCCATCTTGTTCGTGCCTAACCACGATCGCGACGAGCGTGACTCTCTGACCAGGTGTGGTTCGTTTGCCATCGCGAGGTCATTTCTCCAGCCACGCTTTGACATGCAACTGAGATTGGCTTGCCGTCAGGTAGTTGAAGTGATTGCAGCGGACGACTTGCGTTGTGACTTTTCCATTGAAGTCGCCTCCGCCTCGAACGGTGGCCATGCTTCGCATGCCAATGACAAGATCGTGTCGATCATCGGTCAGCCAACTCAATGCACCCGCGTAGCCCTTCCAAAAAACGCCGGCGACTTTCTGCAGTAGGTTGTTGTCGGCATCGGTGGGCAGTTGGAATGCTCCCGCTAGCATGTGATACGGAACAAGCGGTCGATCGTTGCCAGCGTTCAGCTTTTGCAGGATTTCTGACTTCGGCCGCAAATCGTTTGGCCCCACCGCGTCCTTGGCAGAACGGTTCAAAAGGCCTGACAGAAGTCGTGCCGGAAGAGGCGCCAGCAGTGTGCCCCCAACGATCAGCGTCGACGCCCACATCGCCATGCGGACGCCTTCCGCCAACACCGTTCCCTGGTTCGGTGGACCTGTCAACAAGCAGCGGTCCACCAGTTGGTCGCCACCTTCCAATTCGACCATGGCTCGAGCGACGATAGCCCCCATTGAGTCCGCGATCACGTCGACTTCCAATCCGTCCTTGGCATTGCATCCAGTTCGTTGAACCGAAACCGCTTCGCCAAATTGATGATTCGATTCCCACCGAGCTGGAACGGATTTGCAGGTCAAGGTGAAAGACTAGGTTCGGTGGTGCCGTGCATGCCGCTACTTCATGGACGGTTTTCGATCAGTTGGAATCCAGTCACCTCGACCTACAACTTCGAAGGGACGAAAGTGATCCCACTCTCTGCGGTCCACGTCGATGCGTCGAAGCACAGCCGTGTTGGGAATTTCGAGATTCGAGACTTCGTAGTCGTCTCGGTTGTTTCGAACATAGTGAATGACGGTTTCGACTGGCGGGAACGAGGCATCATCGAAGACCATGAATCCTCCGATCGGCATCAGTTTGTCGGCCGCAAAAAAATCTGCGAGCACACCCTCGAATTGATGATCGCCATCAACGTAGACGAGTCCACAAGGTGGCGGGTCGGGGGCATTCGCCAACTCGGCAATCCCAAACTGAGACCGGGAAAAGATGCGTTGGAACGCGTCTCCATGAGTCTCTCGTAAAAAAACCTGGACCAACTCGCCCCGTTGATCGGGCAGGCCGTATGGATCGTAGATGAAGTGTCGAAACGGTCGTTCTGCATCGATGCGGCCTGAAAGAATAGTATTGGCCGTCATCCCCATTCCAAAGCCGATTTCGATCGAGAGCTCCGTGATGCAGTGTCGAGCGAGCCATGCGAGCAATGCGATTTGTTCGACAGGATTGCGAATACTGCCCAAAGGATCTGAGCGTCCGTGACGGTCTCGAAAAGTTCCCGACTCAAGGGCGTTCAACGTGAACAGTAACGCTGGCTGACGATCCGCCAGATCGTTCATCTGTTCGAGGAGTTCCTTTGTGGCGGGGATTCCCCAGTCAGCGAGCCCCTGCGACGGCATTCCCCGCGATTGCAGCCCTGTCAACGTTGGATCTGCCTGCTCAGACGCTGCCTGTGGTTGGTTTTCGCTGGGACCTGCCTTGTTTGGCGAAGGAATGGCATCCTTTCGTAAGCTGCCTGAAGGGTCGTCCGGCGTTTGGTCTTTGTTCACGCGTCTTTCCTCGGTGCGCGGCGTCGGGTGGCCGTAGTCGATTGGTTCCAATCAGGCGAAATTTTGACGTGTGCTTCAGCTTCTTGTACTATCTGCCATCATTCGTCAGTTGTGATACTCAAGCAGCATGACCGTTCTGTTACGCGAAGGAAAGATTCCATGCCCAAGCCTCTCGAGATTCAACCCAACATCGATCCGCAATTCGTGACCAGCAGTCAGGGACGCGGCGAACTTTATGGGTACGCGTTATGGAAGTACGGGGAGCGTGGATGGCAGTTGGCAAAGGATTGCTCCTTAGAAGGTGCTGTGAACAGCGGTCCGCCTGAGCTACCGGGTCTGTTCCCCGGGCAAATTCGTGCTACGCCAAGCGTCGCTGCCTAACAGGCACAATGAATCAGTATTGCGGGTGAGGCCTAGGTGCGAGCGTGATCGATGGTGTGACGAAATCGATCGAGGCTTGTCCCCACCGCAAGCGTCTGAGTCTCACGGTTGCGGAATCGCATGTCGACTCTGATGAGCCAGCATTGGCGGCTTGTGACTTAGTTCGGCAGATTCTCCATTTGCACGAGTCCGACTTGTGCAATGTTTCTCATGAGGCGTGCAGCGCGTGCGTCGGATCATTTTCACCGACGTTGGAAGATCCCAATCCTGTGGTCGCTTCGGTCGCGTTCGCGGCGGCAGAATCACGGCTACAAAAACTTGAAAGTGGATCCTCGAAATATTGTTCTCTGCTGAAGCGTCAGGCTTTCGCGGATGCCAACCTGCCTCGTGTGCTACCGAATGAGGTTGACGTCGAACCGCGTAGCGAAAGCCGCGGTGGAGAGTCCACTCCCCTTTCGATGGAAACATTGGTGCAGCGTTTGCCGAAGCCGGTCGCGCGACATGGCAAGGCAGTTCGACGCTGGGGGGTGGGCGTCACAACGGCACCGCGACGCCAACCAACGTTGCTTGAGTCTGTCGAAGGCTTGATGCATTGCGGTTGGACATCGCCCCACCTGTTTGTCGATGGCGACGTGCAGAAAGTCGAATCACTTGGCGGATTTGTTGCGACGACTCGCAGTCGTTCGATCGGCGCATGGGGGAATTTTCTATTGGGTCTGACGGAGCTCGTCGAGACGCACGCCGATGCCGATGCGTTCTTGATGGTGCAGGATGATGCAAAATGGCCGGTCGCGACATGTTTGAGAGAGTACGTCGAAGCATGTCTTTGGCCGACGCACGGCGATTGCATCGTTTCGCTTTACACTTGCGCCGATGACTCTGCCGCGGAGTTGGGCTGGCGTTGCCTTCCGCGGCGATGGAAGTACGGCGCGGTTGCGTTCGTCATGCCGCGTTCCGTGGCACGCCGAATGACGTGCGATCCATGGCTAAGACGCTACGGTTGGACTCACGGGCGGGGTGTCGCGGGAGTTGACGCCGTGATTGGAAAGTGGGCGGCAAGAGGGTCCATTCCGATCTGGCATCCGACGCCGAGCTTGCTGCAACATGTCGGGCATGTCAGTTCGATTTGGCCGACGGCGAGGGCCGTTGGTCTTCGCCGCGCTTCCGACTGGGTCGCGGACGTTCGTCAGGATTGAGGTCGGCTGAGATGTTCGTGGCGGGCCACCGCTTGAAAGTGAGTGGTGGGAACTCGCGTTTGCCGAATTGAATCAGAGTGAATCGATGTACCGCGAGACTCGATTGCTGAAGCTGTAGAGATCGTCGCCGGTCGCGCGTTGCAGGTCGCGAATACGATCTTGTCGTCGGTAATCTTGGAAGGGTGGTCGCGTCGCAGTGTGGTTCAGCATCGTTGCGAACGCTTTGGGATTGCGTTCTGCCAAATAGAACATCATGGCCCAGGAGACGGCGTAGGCATCGTTGATGCTCGATTCGTTTTCGAACATGCTTTCACCGCTAACGAGGTCGATCACGATGTCGCGGAATCGGTCGCTGTCTTGGTCAATCTTTCGTTTGATGTAACTCAGGCTGTCGCGATTGACTCGGTCTGAAACAAGTGAACCTCCGCGTGAGTCGGTCATGGCGACGGGCTCGAACATTTGCCCCACTCCCTCCGTGATCCATCTTGGAGTGTCATTGACGCGACTGTGCACGCCGGAGTTGAAGGCGGATTGATGAGCCGCCTCATGTCTGACCGTGGCGGCAACGGACTCGCTGCGACCACCATCGTGTGTCATGACTCGATTGCTATCCCCAGAGTAAAGGCCGGCGACGCGACTGACATCGATCTTCAGTTTCCTGATCTCCGCGTACATTTCCTGCTGATCGGGAAAGACGACGGCTACCATTGGGAACCGTCCTTGGCGGATGTTGACGCCCCGGCGGCTCATGTAGCTGACAAACGCCCTGTGCGACTGCTCAAAGAGTTTTGGCCACTTGTCGCCGCGTCCACGAGGTTGAACGACCAGAAAATTTGGCGTGGCCAAGACTTCGAAATTGCGTCCAAATTCAGCCCGCAAATCGTTTCTCAGCTCCGCAGCGGAAGCAACGCGAAAAGGCTCCTCCAGCCGCCGCACCTGCGTCTCGGGTTGGCGAGGATCCAAGGAGTGCATCCAGCCATCGCGTCCGATGACGACAAGCTCGTGGGCGAGGTCCACGAGCGGCATTCCCCGTTGAAGCTTGCCGGCGGCGAAGAATTCGACCATCCCCGTTGTTTGCGATGAGGCAGGCGTGCTGAGGCCAGCCCACACCAGTGCCATTACAACGATTTGCCATCGGACCCGAGAAACGTGGGGCATGAACATGTATCCGAGAAAGTCAGCTTCGCTTGAACGCCTAGCAGAAGGCTAGGTTAAAATCTGGAAGTCTGAGCGGTGCGGCAGACGCGTGATCCAGTTCCCTTTTCTCCAGGATGTAGCCCCATGCATGTTGTTCCGTTCATGAGGACCGTGACGGCTGAGCCCAAGTGCAGCGAGTACCGGTGGGCATCCGTCTCTTTCGTGTTCTTGACTGCTCTGCTGGTGGGGCCGCTGACCGTTTCGAGTCCCCTCTGGGCGCAGGAGGCTGATGCTCAAGATCAGGCTGATGCTCAAGATCAGGCTGATGCTCAAGATCAGGCTGACGCGGCGGAGCGGGAAACGCCGGATCCTGCGTCTGCAGATTCTGCGTCTGCAGATTCTGCGCCCGCGGATTCTGCGCCCGCGGATTCGGCCGAGGATGGGGGCGAGGATTCGAAGGAGCCACTCGATCTGAAGTCCGATATTCTGGAATGGGTCGACG